>DATFCK010000389.1:0-2603 GCA_035253185.1 Chthoniobacterales bacterium
GTAAGTTTCAATCTGTGGTGGACGTGGGAACCGTCCGCCCGGCGACTCTTTCGGCATCTCGATCCTGCGTTGTGGGATCGAACGAATCACAACCCGGTGCGAATGCTGCAGTTGTCACGGCAGGCTCGCCTGGAGGAACTGGCACAGGACAAAACATTCCTTCGCGAGCTAAAACAGGTTCACGACAGTTTCCGAAAATATCTCGAACGTCCCGACACCTATGGCAAGAGCGGTGCCGGCAAGGATTTGCAAAAACCGGTCGCTTATTTTTCCGCCGAATTCGGTTTTCACGAATCAGTGCCTAACTATTCCGGCGGTCTCGGCATTCTAGCGGGAGATCATTGCAAATCGGCCAGCGATTTGGATCTGAAGTTTGTCGCGATCGGCCTGCTTTATCGGCACGGCTATTTTCGGCAGGAAATCGACAAGGATGGGGTTCAGCACGCGATTAACCTGAACCAGAACTTTCATCATCTGCCGATCCGCGAAGTCCAGCGTGATGGTAGCGGCGTTCGCATAGCGGTGCGAATCCTGGATCGACAAGTTTTTGCCAAGATCTGGGAACTCCACGTTGGCCGAATCAATCTTTATCTTCTCGACACCGACATTCCCGAGAACACTGCGGCGGACCGATTGATCACGGCGGAGCTTTACGGCGGGGATCTCGAGATGCGCATGCGCCAGGAGATCGTGTTAGGCGTCGGCGGAGTTAAAGCACTGAGCGCGCTCGGTATCGATGCCGACGTATTCCACATGAACGAGGGGCATTCGGCGTTTCTCGCGCTCGAACGCATCCGGCTGATCATCGCCGAGAAGAAACTGGATTTTTACTCCGCACTGCAGGTGGTGGCATCGGCGAATGTGTTTACCACGCACACGCCTGTTCCCGCCGGTAACGATTCGTTTCCGCGCGACATGATGCGCAAATATTTCGGCGAGTTCGCCAAGGAACTGAACATTCCGCTCGATGAACTGTTAACCTTCGGCCAAACCCGGGTGGATCCTAACGATCCGTTTAGCATGACCATTCTGGCGCTTCGCATGAGCCGCCATTCCAACGGGGTCAGTAAATTACATGGCGAAGTCAGCCGTTCGATCTGGAAGGAAGTTTGGGCCGGCGTTCCGGTCTACGAAGTACCGATTACCAGCATAACCAACGGCATCCACACCAAAACCTGGATGGCTCCGGAGTTCGACGAGCTATACGACAAATATCTGGGCAACTGGGAGGAACATCTCACTGAACCGGATTTCTGGCGTGGCGTCATCGACATACCCGACGCTCAGCTTTGGGAGACACATCAGAAACTGAAATTGCGGTTGATCGAGTTCGTTAGGGAACGAGTCCGCCGCCGTCGCGAACGCATTGGCGAATCGCCTGAAATGGTGAGACGGGCGAATCGAATCCTCGATCCCGAGATTTTGACGATCGGCTTTGCCCGTCGTTTCGCCACTTACAAGCGCGGGGCGCTCTTGTTCAGTGACAAAGCGCGTCTGGAACGTTTGCTTAACGACCGCAGCAGGCCGGTCCAGTTTATTTTTGCCGGGAAAGCGCATCCGCAGGACGAGGGAGGCAAAGCCCTGATCCAGCAGGTTTACAAGTTCAGCCGCGAAGCCGGAATGGAAAACCGGATTGTGTTTATCGAAGACTACGACAGCTACATTGCGCGTCGACTGGTGCAGGGCGTCGATCTTTGGCTCAATCACCCGTTGCGCCCGCAGGAGGCGAGCGGCACCAGCGGCATGAAAACGTGCCCTAACGGTGGATTAAACCTGAGTGTGCTCGATGGCTGGTGGTGTGAAGGCTACAACGGCAATAACGGTTGGGCGATTGGATCAGACATCGAAAGCGGATCCATCGAGTTCCAGAATGAGGTTGATACCAGCAGTTTGTATCAGCTGCTCGAAAACCAGATCATTCCGCTCTATTACGCCAAGCCGGATGGAAAACTTCCGCTGGCCTGGCTGCAACTGATGCGCGAATCGATTCGAAGTGTTACTCCGGCCTTTAATACTCATCGAATGGTGAAGGAGTATACCGAGCGGCTCTACATTCCGGCGGCCAGGTCGAATGCCGATTTCTCGCGCGATGGGTGCACCGCCGCGGTTCAGCTCAGCCAATGGAAGACGAAGATTCGCAAGGATTGGTCCCAGGTGCGCGTTAACGAGGTCGAAGTCGGTAATCAGGATCTACAGAACATTCCGGTCGGCGAATCATTGCATTTGCGGGCACGGGTTCACCTCGGCCCGGTTGATCCGCAGCATGTGCGGGTTGAAGCGTATCATGGTGAGTCGGAAAACGGCGGAATCAAGAACCCCGGCGTAACCGTGCTGGCCGAGAGCAACAAAAACGGCGACGGCAGTTATATCTATCAAGGCTCGGTGCCGGCATCGGAAAGTGGCGCCTACGCTTTCAGCATCAGGGTCGTACCGACGCATCCGCATCTGATGCAGTCGCACGAACTGCGGCTGATTACCTGGTCGTAGAATTTTCGAATTTCGATTTTCGATTGCCGTGCCGGAGGAACAATAGAAGTTAGCCGGTGGTGCAAACCGCAGGTATCCGGCAAAAAATGAATATTCGCCCCTGCCGGAGCGAGAGA
>DATFCK010000390.1:0-3106 GCA_035253185.1 Chthoniobacterales bacterium
CTGTTTATTGGCCCCCAGGAAGAAGTCTACGCCGGCATGATTGTGGGCGAGAATGCGCGGCCGGAAGATTTGCCGGTTAATCCCTGCAAGGCCAAACATCTAACTAACATGCGAAGCCAGGGCGAAGGGAAGGGCATTCAGTTGGAGGCACCGCTCCGAATGAGTCTGGAGCGCGCCATTGAATATATCGATTCGGACGAACTGGTGGAGGCTACTCCAAAATCTCTCCGGTTGCGGAAGCGGATCCTTGACGCTACCGCGCGAAAGCGAGCAGCGGCCGCGGTGTTGGCCTGAAATTTGGCCGTAAACGTCGGATTTTACCAAGCCATAAGGGTTGACAATCCGGCCACTCTGCGGTTCCCTTGAACCGGTAATTCTGCCTCCTCGATCAGAGTCTCTTCGAGGCTTTCCGGTTCCCGATCCCATCGCGAATTAGGTCTGTCCGGCAGCGGTTTGATTTACGACTTTTCCCAGGCATGGCGGGGCACAGCAAATGGTCGAAGGTCAAGCGTTTCAAAGGCGCGATTGACGCCAAACGCGGCAAGATCTTCAGCAAGTTGTCGAAGGAAATCTCCATCGCGGCCAAGACCGGCGGGGGTGATCCTAACGGCAATCCGCGGCTCCGCAGTGCGATCCAGGCTGCTCGCAATCAAAGCATGCCGAACGATAACATCGAGCGCGCCATCAAGCGTGGAACAGGGGAAGGGAACGATTCCGCCCATTTCGATGAGATCGTTTACGAGGGATATGGGCCCGGTGGAGTAGCGGTAATCGTTGAGGCCGCTACCGATAACAAGAACCGGACTGCGGCCGAGATTCGTAGCATTTTTACCAAAAACAACGGTAATCTCGCAACCTCCGGCAGCGTCTCCTACATGTTCCACAAAAAAGGCCAGATTTCTGTTTCCAGAGCCACCATCGACGAGGATCGAATCTTCGAGCTCGCCCTGGACGCCGGCGCCGAAGAGTTGACAACCGATGAGGATGAGTATCTTATTACTACTTCCCACGATCAGCTATACGCCGTAGCTGAAGCGCTCAAACAAGCGGGCGTAACCACCGATGGGCAAAAGTTTACGTTCATTCCCGATTCGACTGTTCCGGTCGCTGATGAGACCGTCGCGCGGCAGGTTTTGCGCCTCTGCGACGCTCTCGAAGACGACGATGACGTTCAAAACGTCTACTCAAATTTAGATATACCCGACGAAGTGCTGGCCAAATTGCCGGCTTAGAATTTTTGAATTGCTGCGGGATCGCTCCCGTCACTGATCCCTGCAGCGTCTGTGTTAGAGTCCTATGGAGTCAGAAAACGAGAATCAGCCCCCACCGGTTGAAACAGAATCCGCCCCGGCGCCCGCCGGGGAGCCACGTCGCCATCGGGGCCGGCGTCGTTATGGCCGTCGCCGTTATTACAATCGCGACCGAAACGATAATTTCGATTCGGCGTCTCAGGAAAACTCCAATCACGGCGAAGGCACTGCTACTGACGTTGATACCATGGAAGGCACCGCTGAAAACGAAAACGGCGAACAGGCCCAGGCGGAGCCCGAGTTCGGCGAGGGTATCATCGAAATTTCCGGCAAGGGCTTTGGGTTTTTGCGCGATCCCAAGCGTAATTTTGTTCAGACACCGCAGGATATTTTTGTCACCCCGGAGCTGGTTCGCCGGTTCAGCTTGCGGGATGGGATGTGGATTTACGGGGAAACGCGGCGCGGCAATCGCGGTCCTCAGCTGACCAAACTCCTCACCATCAACGGTGTTGATCCCGGCAAGTATCAGGGTCTGCGGCCTTTTGAAGAGCTGACCACGATCAACCCTAACAAGAAGATCAAACTCGAAACTGTCCCGGATCGTTATACCACGCGGATCATGGATTTGATGACGCCGCTGGGAATGGGCCAGCGCGGTTTGATTGTGGCTCCGCCTCGCACTGGGAAAACCACTTTGCTGCATCATATCGCCGATGCGGTGGTGAAAAATCATCCCGAGATGAAGCTTATCATCCTGCTGGTGGATGAGCGGCCGGAAGAAGTTACCGACTTCAAACGCTCGCATCCAAAGGCGGAAATTATCGCCAGCTCAAACGATAGCGACATCAAGAGTCATACTCGCATCGCGCAACTCGCGATCGAGCGGGCCAAACGTTTGGTGGAAGCCGGCGAACCGGTTTTCATCCTGCTCGATTCGATCACCCGCACGGCGCGCGCATTCAATAACGCACTGTCGGGTGGTGGTCGCACCATGAGCGGCGGCATCGATGCCCGGGCAATGGAAATTCCACGAAAAATCTTCGCGGCGGCCCGCAACACCGAAGAAGCAGGATCGTTAACCATTGTGGCCACGGCGTTGATCGAGACCGGCAGTCGAATGGACGAACTGATTTTCCAGGAGTTCAAAGGCACCGGAAACATGGAAATGGTTCTTGATCGTAAGATCAGCGACCAGCGCATCTATCCTGCCATCGATATTTTCCTGTCCGGCACCCGGCGCGAGGAGTTGCTCTTACAAGCGTGGGAGCTGGAGAAGATCAATCTGATCCGGCGCGGGCTGGCCGGTCATAAACCGGAAGAAGCGATCCAGCGACTGCTGATGTTCGTGAAGAAATTCCCGACCAACACGCAGATGCTGAAAGAAATCCCGGGGTAACAAAGGTTTCCCCGGTTCTTTCTCCGGAATAGCATAACAAGCGGAACCGCCTGCGATTTTTGCCGGTGCGCTGCCGAAAATCCCCCAGGTTGTCATCCTGAGCGAAGCCGAACGATCTCTCCTACTTGGGTAACGTACTTCGCATTTGGGAGATCTCTCGATGCGCTCGGGATGACATTGCTGTAGAAATCGCGACATGTGGAGCACTTGAATTGCGAACCGCGTAATCATTTAGAATCGCATCCACCGCCAAACTACATTAACGATTTCTTCATGCGGCCGAAACGCCTCCTCCGAAAATTAAAAGGCACCTTCTTCGCCACAGATTCACACAGATTTTCACAGATCCGAATTCCAGAACTCCGGCATTTCTGAATCTGTGTTTATCTGTGTCCCATCCGTGGCTAAAATCTTGAGGTCATGCGGCCGAAACGCCTCCTCCGAAAACTAAAGGGCAAAG
>DATFCK010000391.1:0-6198 GCA_035253185.1 Chthoniobacterales bacterium
GTCGTTAACCCGTCCGGCGGTTCGGGTATAATCATAGCAGCCTGAGCACCCGGTCATTCTCAACGGCTGAGGGCCTAAGGCCGTAAACCGGGTCGGATCCAGCGCCGTTGCCGCCGCCGGCGATGAAGTGCCGGCTGGACCTCGCTTGATGACTCCGATCGGCGGCACGCCCGCAGGCAATCTCCGCTGGACGAGTTCGTCTTTAGCAGCCGCTGCTCGCACCCATGCCGGATCGAATCGGCCGGTCGGGTAAGTCACCCGATTATGCCATTCGGCTTCCAGGCGGTTCAGGTCCTCGCCCTTTTCCCCCGCGACCGGCATGTATCGCTCGCGTTTTTCTGCCGTGTTTTGGGTAGAGCCCGCGACTGAATCTTTCCATGGCACACCCGAGAAACCGAGCAATGCCATAAGTCCGCCCAGCGAGCACAGCGCAACCGCGGTTAGATGACGTAAGGAAATGAAACCGGCCTGATCGAACGATTTTCGCGACATACGATTGTAACTTCGTTTTTCGGTCGGGATCGGTTGTTTATGTCAGGTTGATGGGCGTAACGCGAGAAAATTTCCTCCTTTTTATTACGATTTCGTAATTTGTTGGCGGTTAGGAACTTAACGAGTCGCTAAATACCAGGCTGCAACATGTAACCCCGGCTTCCGCTTTCTGAAGTTCGGCGACCTCGACCCGGCGAACGCGAAACCCGCGCTGCTCAAGCAACGAGCAAGTTTCTGGAAATGAAGCGGCTGCGATCACCGTACCGTTCACGCTCAGTACGTTCGCAGCGGCTGGTTCCGGTTCGGTTACGTCGATCAGATCCAAAGGTTGGAACACCGATGCGTCTGTAAATTTCCGATTAATTAGCAGTGCATTATTGCCCAGGTAACAACAGGCGCTCTTCAAATGAAGGATGTCGCGAACCGGGACACCCTTGATGATGTAGCCGTGCGGCCGAAGGATTTCGCCTAATTGATTGACCGCTTCTCGATTGGTGCGCCTTGTTAGGCCGACAAATACCCGGTGGTCCGCCACCACCACATCACCACCGTCCAGAGTCGCCGGTTCCCGCAACCATTCGAGCGCCCGAAAGCGTGATAACGCCGGAACGAGCGTTCGCGGCTCGTCGCGCCGGCTGGCCGCTGCCATAATCGGGATCACCGCCACTTCGTCGAATACGATCGCGGCATCTTCAACGAACACGGAATCGGGAAGATCAGGTTCGGCCGGCAACGCGATGACCTTTGCGCCTAACGATTCCAGACATTTATTATAGGCCTCATGTTGCGCGATGGCCGTTGGCACATCGATTTGGTGCCGGTCGTGAAAAGATAGCTCGCATTGATTGATGTTTGGGCTGACCGCGCGAGTGATTGCGATCAAAGGCATCACCGCAAGATTAGAGTGTCCTGTCCGCGGTTTACAATGTCGGGTGTCATTTTTCCGGGAGCGAACGCTTTAGCGTGCTGGCGAGCGCATTTCGCGGTCGCGCGCTCAACCCGGCTCTGCGATCTGCGGAAGGAGACGGCCGTTCGTCGCTGCGCCGTTGCGTGCGCGGCGGCCTTACGCAGCGCTGGCGGAAACGGCTTCTTCTCATGATAGTGCCACCGAGCATATGGAATCGCACCAGCTGTTGAACATCGGCGATTATGCGCGAAGCGCTGCGCAAAAACTACCCAAGGGCGTGCTTGACTACTACACCGGTGGGGCGCTGGACGAAATCGCACTGCGCGAAAATGTAACCGCTTGGGAGAAACTGAAACTTTACTACCGAGTTCTGGCCGGAGTGGGTGAACGTGAACTCAACACCACGGTGTTGGGCCAGCGGATTTCGATGCCGATTGCAGTAGCCCCCACCGCGTTTCATCGGCTGGCGTGTGCTAACGGCGAAATTGACACTGCCCGAGCGGCGAAAGCAGCCGGCACCCTGTTCATACTGAGTTCGTTGTCGAACACCGCGATGGAGGCGGTATTTGCAGAGGCAGCCACCCCGCGCTGGTTTCAACTCTATATATATAAGGATCGCGCCATTACGGCTGAGCTGGTTCAGCGCGCTGAGGCAGCCGGCGCCGAAGCGATTGTTCTAACGGTCGACGCCCCGGGTCTGGGCACCCGGGAGCGCGATACTCGGAATAGTTTCAGCTTACCCGATGGACTGAAAGTCGAAAATCTCGCGCCGTTAGGGAAAGGGAATATCCCGGAAGTGAAAGGGTCGGGCCTGGCCGCCTACGTATACAATAATTTCAAACAGGACCTGAGCTACGGCGATTTGGATTGGCTTTGTCACGTGACATCTTTGCCGGTAATCGTGAAAGGGGTGGTGCGAGCCGATGATGCAGATCGGTGTGTCGATCACGGCGCGAAAGCGGTAGTGGTGTCCAATCATGGTGGCCGCCAGCTTGATGCGTCTCCGTCGACCTGTGACGCGCTTCCGCATGTGGCGGCAGCGGTGGGAGATAAATGCGAAGTGTATGTCGATGGCGGGATCCGGCGCGGCAGCGACGTGTTGAAAGCGATCGCGCTTGGTGCCCGTGCAGTACTGGTGGGCCGGCCGATCTTGTGGGGCCTAACCATTGCCGGCAGCGAAGGAGCGACACACGTGCTTGAAATTCTTCGCCGCGAACTGGACGAAGCAATGCTGCTCTGCGGCTGCACCAAGCTGAGCGATATCGATAGCTCACTGTTGCGGCCATAACGTTAGCGGCGATTCACTCAATCGCCATCGCACCAGGCGCACTGTCACCTCTCCGAGCAGAACCCATCGGGTTCGGAGAAGCGCCGCTACCGATTCTATGTGCGGACTAACGTGATATGGATGATTTCGGCCGGAGCATTGATCCGTAACGGATACCAATTCCCGACACCGTTCGATACCACCAGATTACTGCGGCCGCGTTGATAAAGTCCGGACCAGTAACGAAACATGGCCGGGCCGAAGCCGCACTGCTCGTTCAGCATCAGCTGGCCGCCGTGGGTGTGTCCGGCGAGGGTCAAAGGAATTCCTAACGTGGCCGCAGGGTCGAAAGCGTGGGGATGATGCGCCAGTAAGATCGGGAAGGTGCCGGGCTGCGATTGGCTAACGAGTCGCTGAACTGCCGACGAAATCTCGGCATCGCGATTTTGGCGGACGCGAGTCCAGCTCAAACCAAAAAGTTGGACCGGTGTTCCTCGCACGGTGACCACAGTTGATTCGTCGAGCAAGAAAGGAATGCCGGATTCTCTCGTCCGCCGCTCGAACTCGCGGCCGTTCTCGATCAGGTCGTGGTTGCCTTCAATAAGGTAAACGCCGAACCGGCTATTCATCTGTCGCACCAGCTCCAATCCCTGATCGAGATCGGCCAGCGCGTCGTTGATCAGGTCGCCCGTCAGCAGCACCAGGTCCGATTTCAACCCGTTAGTCGCCTCCACCATGTCGCGAAGCACGCGTCCTTTGGTGTATCGGCCTACGTGCATGTCGCTAACCTGGGCAATCGTCATTCCGTGTAGATCCGGCGGCAGCTCATGAATCGGGACCAGAAGTCGTCGAATTCTGAAACCCGTCAATTGCTGCATCGCGATGCCGGTTAGGCTGAGGGTGAGAAGCGGCGGAACAGCGGCAATGGCAAAGCCGAGAAATTGCCGGCGCGAAAAGCCGGTTTCATCGGAGGGAACCGGCGGCGCGGCGGGTCGTTGGCTGAGGAAACGGCCAAGGCGGATACCGAGGGCGATTGGCACGGCGGCGATGAGAATCGCCACCGCCAGCGGCAGGACGAACATGTGCCACAACAGCAACGCCGTGACTACGAACTTAGGCAGCAGCCGGTCCCAGCCAGTATGCGCCAAACGACCGCCGACGAGCCAGATGAGCGCACCAACCTGGAAAATCATGAACGCCAGATTCAGATAGCGCCAATTGGTGCGACGGGCGAGGTAAGCCGACGCAACCCACCAGATAGCGTTCAGCGCGAACATCGAGCCGAGAATTATGAAGAAAAAGCTCACGAATGGACGCTACGTTGGAAACTTGAGCTCGCCAGATGTTGCGATTTTTCGCGATGTGTAGTTATCGGTTCCGGCAAATGTGCTCGTCGAAATGGCCAAAGCGCCGCTCCTTGTCGGCGGTGTTCCATCGTAAGTGCTTGTCTGGGTAAAAGATCTATGGGCGTCAGGTATGAGGCGTGCTGCTTCGGGGCCCCAAATGAGCATTTCAATCATGACCAAATTTATCGCCGTCTTCGCCGCGATTTCGCTGGCAGCAGCGGCTCCGTCTTTTGCCAAAACGATCAAACTCCCTAACGAAGATTTCGCGGTTGCTTCAATCGATTTCCCCAGCAGTTGGGAACCAGAGGAGATCGATAACGGTGTGGCCGCGGAAAGCCCCGATAAAGCAGTCTATCTGGCCGCCGTGGCGGTCGGCAGCGAAAAGGGGATGAACGCCGAGATCGAAGACACGTTCGAGTTTCTCAAGGAGCACAACGTCGAGCTCAACAAGGACAGCAAGACCGAAAGCAAGTTCAAGATTGGCGATCTCGAAGCCGAAGAACTGACTTTCCAGGGCAAGGACGAAGAGGGGCCGGCATCGGTAAGCATCGCGTTTGTGACAGTGAAGGACAAGGTAGTCGTTCTGACTTACTGGGTTTCGACCGAGAAAGAAAAAGCCCACGAGGAAGAGGTCGGCAAAATCGTCCGCAGTCTTAAGGCGGCTAAATAAGGTTTAATAGCCTGCCGAAGGGCGGACCCGAATAGTTTCGTGTCAAAGGCTAAATTGTTAGGTTGGGCGCGGATTGGGTAACTGGTCCGCGCCTTTCTTTTCTCAAATGGTCGTGACTGACGCTCCGAGAGACTTAGAGGAAAAAGTTCAGGTGCCGTAGGCACACTGGAAATTAGAGGAAAAAGATCAGTTGCCGGAGGCAGACTGGAAATTAGCCGGTGGCGTGAGCCACCGGTACGGATTCCAAAACAATACTGCCCCGGCAGGGGCAGTGGAAAGTACCGCGAGTGGCTAACGATTCGCTATCACAAAATGATTCCGCCGCCCCTGCCGGGGCGTAGTTCGTGGGGCGGATGGGGTCCGGTGGCTGGCGCCACCGGCTAAATTCCGTCGTGCCTTCGGCACTTCGCGCCTCGAACGCGAAACAATTGCCTCGATGGCTGGTTTAGCGCATCTTGGCCCGACTTATGTGCCGAAACATCAAAACGCTTTATAACTTCGCCCCGCCGGCCACGAGCGATGAAGTTCGCGCCAGCGCATTGCAATTTGTGCGCAAGGTCAGCGGATTTCACAGCCCGTCGAAAGCAAACGAAGCTGCATTCAATCATGCGGTAGCTCACGTAGCCGAAGCCGCGCAGGAACTGTTAAATTCCCTGGTGACAACGGCAACGCCGCGCAACCGCGATGCGGAAGCGGCCAAAGCACGCGCCCGCAGCGCCAAACGATTCGGAACCCGGCACGTTCACGCCTAGGTAACGAACGGCCGCAGGCATCGATGCCTAACTGTCGATCGGCACAAAGTTCATGTACTCCGGCCGCCGATTGAGGTAATCGCCGGGGGTTAGCCCGCAGAATTCCTTGAAGTCCTGGATAAAATGCGCCTGGTCATAATAGCCGCAGTCCAGCGCGACTTGAGTCCAAATGACTTCGCGACGCTGCTGGATAGCGGTAAGCGCGCGCTGAAAGCGTTGCACACGACAAAATACTTTCGGAGTCATACCTACCTGCGCCGCAAAAACCTCGATGAAGCGTCGAGCGCTCAGTCCGATTTCCTCAGTCACTTTTCCGATTGTCACGGTGTGCGGTTCTCGCGTGAAGCGGGTAAGCGCATAACTGATCGCACGGTGACGTGACGTCGCGCGGTTCCACTGTTCGATGAGTGCCAGCTCAAACAGATCGAACTTGGCTGCAGCACCGGGCGCATCGAGAAGCTGATCGCGCAAGCTTTGCGCTTTCCCGTTCCAGATGGCGTCCAACTCGATCACGCTATTGCGCATTTCGTGTAAAGGGGCGCCGAAGAATTCGCTGGCTCCGCCAGGTTTGAAGTGGGCGCCGATCAGCGATGCATCCCGGGCGGTGTCGATGACGATAAATCGCGAGTGCGGTCCGGAAAACCAGCTGCGACGAAATCCCTGCCGCGGCTGATGGGTTGCACTGTCAAAAATATGTCTCGGTTCCTCGCGGAGATTGATAATGAGTTCGCAAGACCCATCGGGCAGAACGCGTTCGAGCTGAT
>DATFCK010000392.1:0-3188 GCA_035253185.1 Chthoniobacterales bacterium
ACGCTCAATGAAAAATCAGCTGCTTAGCGTTTGGGGATTGAAGTAGGCTGCTCGTCGCGCCGGCAAAAAACTGGCCAGCTGGGTTAACACGAAAACGCCCGCCGCAATCGCTACGAAGGGCATCACCGCCGGGGCCTGAAAATTAGTCAGCTTCGACTGTAACCAATGACTGGCGGCCCAGGCGGTCGCGATTCCGACGACGGTGCCGCTTACCGCCAGCCGCGCGTTTTGCCACAGCACCATTTGAAACAGTGAACGCGGACTGGCGCCGACGGCCGCGCGGATCGCAAGCTCCTTTTGTCGAATCCCCACCAGTTGACTCATCACGCCGTAGGTCCCGAGCGCGGTGATCCCGACTGCGATCACGGAAAAAACAGCGAACAATGCTGCTTGGAGCCGCGGCAATGCCAGCGCCTGCCAGGAAAGCGTTTCCAATTTCTCAATATTAAACGGCGCAATGCCCGGAGCGCTCAAACGCAAGGCGCGCCGGCCGGCAGCGACAGCGTCAGCAATCGATCCGCGCGGCCGTAAAACGATCCACGCCCGGCGCATCGACACCTGATCGAACGGCACATAAACAGTTTCGCCCGCGCCCTCGCCGGCGCCCGCGTCACGAACGTCTCCCACCACGCCAATAACCTGCGTCACCGGATTATCCGGCGCGGCTCGACGGAGTTCGCGACCAATGGCGCTCTGCCCGGGCCAATATTTGGCGGCCAACGATTTGCTGACAATCGCAACCGGCGGGCGATCGGAGCGATCCCTTTCATCGAAAAAGCGACCTTCCAACAGCGGGACACCCATCGCGGCCAGGTAACCCGGCGAAATTCGCCGATAATGAAATACTACCGGATCAGATGTGAATTCCCCGGTCGGCAGCCGAACCAACATGGAGCTGCCCCATTGTCCATCACCGACCGGCAGCGTTGTGGTTAGGCCATGGCCTTGCAGCGCAGGCTCGTTGGCAAGGTTCTGATCCAATGCCCGAGCGGCTTGGGCGCGTTGCTCATGAGTCGCATAGGCCGGTTCAGGAAATTCGATTCGAAAGCCAATCCGGCCGGCATCGCTAAACCCGAGGTCTACCCGACTGACTTTTTGCAGACCCTGTGCGGCCAACGCCGCGCAAACCAGAATAACCACAGAGAATCCGGCCTGAAATATCACCATGATTTTCTGCCAGCGCACACTCGATAGATTCGCGCTGCCGCCGCGCGATTCACTGCGCAATGCCGCTTCTGGTGAAACGGATCGCAGCTGCAATGCGGGTAAGAGGCCGACGAACATAGCGGTGGCAAAAACAAGCAATGCGGCGACGCCAATTGTGGTCCAATCCAATTCCACATACCTGAGCAGGAACGCGAGCGCTGGACTCGGGTTAAGACTTCGCAAAAGCGGCAGGGCGAGCCAGGTCAGGCCGATTGCAACAATCCCCGCCGCGCCGACCAACAGAAAGCTCTGGACAATGAATTGACGGATGATTCGCCATGAGCTCGCTCCCAGCGCAATGCGCACGGCGGTTTCGCGCTCGCGTTCGGCCGCCCAGGCAATTAAGACGGCGATCAGGTTGCAGATTGCCAGTAAAAGCAAAACCAGCGCGCCGGTTTGGACGAATAACACGACGGTCCCGGAATTACTCAGCAGGGCTTCACGCAAAGGTTGCGCCCGCCAGCCCCAATCTTTGTTCAGCGGCTCGGCGGCGGTGGCGCGAGTCGCGAACCTTCGCAGCTCTTCGTTAGCCGTCTTTAACTCCACACCTGCAGCAAGCCGGGCATAGGTAGTAAGATGTCGGGCCCCGATCACCTTCGTCCACACGTCCTGGGGAAGGTCGAACGGCAGCCAGATCTCCGTGCCGGTCGGTTGTTCGAACCCCTGGGGCAGGACTCCGATGATCGTGTATACCCCTCCGTTAAGCCGCAACGTTTGTCCGATCGCTTTTGGATCCCCGGCAAAAGCGCTCCGCCACAAAGAGTAACTTATGATCGCAACTGGAGCGGCGTTAGGCCCTTCCTCCGCGCTGGCAAAAATTCGGCCGTTCACCGGGCGAATACCCATCACTTCGAAGAAACTGGCCGTGACCCGAGCGCCTTGAAGGTGCCGCACTTCCTCTTGCTGTTCCCAGTTAACCTCGGTAGGCAGGGTGGTGCTCAGGGCGGAGAAGGAATGGGTTGTTTCCTTCAACAGCCGATAATTTGGAAAAGCATCGTTGAAATCCACCGAACCGCGTCCCGGCAATACTTTGGTGGTCCAGACCAGCACTACCCGATCGGATTGGGGAACAGCCAGGTCGCCGAACAGGAAACCGTGAACCACGCTGAAGGCGGTGGTATTGGCGGCGAGGGCAAAGCCGATCGTTAGGACGATCGCGACAAATGCGGTTTTGCGCCGGCTAAAAAAACGCAGCGCGCTGGCGGCATCAAGGAGCAAGGAATGCATGCACCTGATTTAACCGCATTAAGTTGTATGATAGAAATTAAAAGTATGTAATAGTATGTTGAATTTTGCTCAATCATGGGTGCTGATCTCATTCGATATTCCTCCTTAGATCTGCGGCATCTCCGGCTCATGCTGGCGGTGTCAGAAGCAAATAACCTCACTTCCGCCGCTCGCAGACTGCATCTCACCACTTCGGCCCTCAGCCATCAGCTTCGACACCTCGAAGATTTGGCGAACCGGCCAATCTTTTTCCGGGAGGGCAAATCGATGCGTCCGACCCGCGCCGGGGAGATGCTCATCCAAACCGCGCGACGCGTTCTCGAGGTTGTTTGCGAAGCCGAGGAAGAACTTCGCAACGGGCGCGATCTCGACACCGAGGTCATCCGGATCTGCACCCACTGCTATACCGGTTACCATTGGTTGCCGGGGGTGCTTCGCGCCTTCAAACAGAGTCACCCGGATGTGGAAGTCAGGATCGTGCCGGAAGAGACGCGTCAGCCAGTGGAAGCATTACGAGAGAAACGGCTTGATCTCGCGCTGAGCTTCGATCTGCCGGCAGATTCCGGCTTGGCCAGCCAACCGCTATTTCGCGATGAGCTGTTTTTGTTGTTGAGCAGACATCATCGCCTGGCCAAGCGGCGTTTCATCCAGCTCCGCGAGCTAAAGGAAGAACATCTCATCCTTTATTCGCCCAAATTGGATGACACCCATTTCTTCCGCCAACATCTGTTACCGGCCAACATTCGGCCGAAGCG
>DATFCK010000393.1:0-3405 GCA_035253185.1 Chthoniobacterales bacterium
TGGTTGGAATCCTGGTTTCGGAACACGTAAACGTTATCGACTTCTCCGGGCCATGGGGAGTGTTCGAAAGCGTGTCGTTGCTTGGATCCAACGAACCGCCGTTCCGGTTGCTCGCCGTTTCTGATACTACCGAGCTGGTGACCTCCGCCAGCGGACTAAAGATTAAACCTGATCACACCATCGACGACGTCCCAAAGCTGAATGTGGTCGTTATTCCGGCGCAAAAAGGGTCGGACAAGATCCGCGAGTGGTTGCGTAAGACGGTGGATTCGACCGATGTGACGATGTCAGTTTGCACCGGGGCGTTTCAGCTGGCCAGAGCGGGTTTGCTTAACGGACTGTCCGCCACTACGCACCATGAATTTCTGGACGATTTCGAAAAGAGCTTTCCCGAAATCAAAGTCAAACGGGGCGTGCGATTCGTGGAGAACGACAAGATCTCGACCGCCGGCGGGCTTACCTCCGGAACGGATCTGGCTCTTCGGGTAGTGGAGCGTTATTTCGGAAGGGAAGTGGCTAAAGCTACCGCGCTTTACATGGAATATCGCGGGTCGGAGTGGATGGTCTGAGACGAAGAAGAAATAAACGCTCAACCGTCCAACGCTCGTTTATTTTACCGCCCGGCGCTGCCGCGCCTCGAGGTGCCCGAGATCACAGACCAGGCAATCTCTTTCTTATCAAAACCTTTTTCGTGTCCTCGGGACCTCTAGCGCCGAGAGGCGCGGGCGGTTAATCATCATCGACGCTTCAACGGCCCATTCGACAGGCTCCCGGTCTTCGGCAACGGCTCAACCGCGTAAAAGCGGCTTTGCCGCTCAGGCGGTAAACGCTTGCTGGGTGGAAACACCTGTTTCTTTACGCAGTTCAATGGCGGAAGCAGCGATCACAGGCTCCGACATAATCGGACTTGTTGACAATCTGCTTAGTCGCGGCTCTTGACGTCTTGTTCGTCTTTCCGTCAGTTTGAATGAAAGCGATGCGCCAGGTTTTCCAAGCATTATACCTAACGATAACCGCGGTGGCTTCTATTCAGTCTGCTTTTGGCGCGGACGGACCGATGATGAAAGCGGTGGTCGCGCATGAGTATGGCGGGCCGGAGGTTCTCAAGTTCGAAGAAATTCCGCGGCCGGAACCGAACGACCAACAGGCGCTGGTGAAAGTGATTGCCAGCGCGGTGAATCCGGCCGATCCCCTAACTCTCAGCGGGAAATACGCCAAGGAATTCGGCACCCATCTTCCATTGATTCCGGGTTATGACATTGCCGGCGTCGTGGAGAAAATCGGCGCCCAAATCACCAAATTGAAAGTGGGTGACGCGGTATACGGTTATCCGACGTTTGGCGGCGGCTGGGCCGAATATGTCTGCGTTACTGAGGGTGAAGTCGCGCTAAAACCGAAGTCGTTAAGCTTTACCGAAGCGGCCGCGGTACCGATGGGCGCGTTGACTGCATGGCAGGCATTGGTTGATGTAGCGAATTTGCAGGCCGGGCAAAAGATTCTGATCCACGGCGGATCGGGCGGCGTTGGCAGTTTCGCAGTGCAGATCGCGAAACTTCGGGGCGCGCGGGTAATCAGCACCGCCTCGACCGGTAACCAGGATTTGCTCACTGCCTTGGGAGTCGATCAGCCGATTGATTACACCAGGACAAAATTTGAGGAGACGTCGCCCGATGTCGATGCGCTGCTCGATCCGGTCGGCAAACAAACGCTGGCCCGTTCATATGGCATCGTTAAGAAGGGCGGGATTATCATGTCGTTAGTCGCGGGCCCCGACAAGGCTGAGCTCGAAAAACGCGGAATTCGCGGTGCGGGCATTTCGGTTCATCCTGATGCCGAAGATCTGACCGAGATAGCGCAATTGATTGACGCCGGCAAAATCAAACCGGTGATCACGCGCGTCTCTCCGATGTCCCAAGCGATCGAAGTCC
Organism: Chthoniobacterales bacterium; assembly: GCA_035253185.1. Lineage (GTDB taxonomy): Bacteria > Verrucomicrobiota > Verrucomicrobiia > Chthoniobacterales > UBA10450 > DATFCK01. The sequence continues at coordinate 1,929 of DATFCK010000393.1, forward strand.
AGCGCCAGGCCGCGACGCATCATACGCGCGGCAAGATTGTCCTGCAGATTGCGGAGGAACCGTCGCCTCGCGATAGCGGCACGAAATGACGAAGCACGAAGGACGAAGGAATGCGACGGCGTCAGCGGGTCGCGTTAGCAACCGTCTTTTCCATGACTACGATTTGCTTGCCGCAATATTCGGTCCGTTCGACGACGGCCCACCCGAGTTTAAGATAAAGTCCTTCGGCCGAGTGCGTCCAAAGGTAAAGCCGTTTTAGGTTTAACTTTCCGGCGATTGCTTCGGCGCGACGCATAAGCATCCTCGCGATACCGCGACCGCGCCAATCGGGCAGTACCAATAGCGCGCCTAACCACGGGTCGAGATTCGGCCGGGTATCGAGATCGTGATATTTCAGCGATACGGTTCCAACCAGTTCATCACCGTGAAGCGCGACCAGTGTTAGCGGCAGACAGTCGGTGTTCGTTCGTTCCTGATAATTCTTTACCGCATCCTCGAAAGTCTGGCCGCGCTCGCGATAGATCGGCTGCCATTCTGCCCAGGAAAGCCGCGCCAGTTTCTCAATGAGAATCGGATGCTCGGCCAGAAAATGAATCTGAACGGGGTGGTCATTTGGCGTTCCTGGCATCGACCTACATTACTGTGTCTAAACAGCTCAGCCAAAGCGGTGCGAGGACGCGCGCGCACTCCAAAGCTTCGCGAAACCTGACTGCCCTCTCTTACTATTTCGCACGAAGTGCTTTGGAGTGCGAAGCGTCCCCGCATCGCTTTCACAACTCTGAAGATGTCCCTGCGCGCGCGCGGTATGAGGGATATATTCAGCCATGTCCACAAGGGAACAAAAGATTGCGCTGGTCACTGGCGCAAATAAAGGGATTGGCTTTGAAGTAGTACGGCAGCTGGCGCGACAAAATTTTCGCGTGGTTTTGAGCGGCCGAGACGCCGGCGCCGGCAAGGCTGCTGCCGAAAAGCTGAAGCAAGATGGGACAGTAAGTTTCCTTCAAATGGATGTTTCCAATCCGGATAGTGTCGCGAACGCAGCGAAAGAATTTTCGAAACGGGCCGATCGACTCGACGTTCTGGTAAACAACGCCGGCATCGCGTCCGATGATGACGCCGACGTGCTTAAAATTTCCCCGGAATTGTTCGAGACAACGCTGCGGACCAACACGTTAGGGCCTTTGATGGTATCCCAGGCGTTCGCGCCGTTGCTGAAGAAAAGCAAGTCGCCCCGGATCGTGAATGTCTCCAGTGGCAGCGGTCAATTGTCGGATGGCGCAGACGGTTGGGCACCGGCTTATTCTATTTCCAAAACAGCGCTGAATGGCGTGACCGTGCAACTCGCCGCCGCGCTGCCAAAGTTCGCCGTGAACGCGGTGTGTCCGGGTTGGGTTCGAACCGATATGGGAGGCTCAAACGCTACTCGCTCGGTCGCGGAAGGAGCCTACGGAATCGTGTGGCTGGCGGCGGAGGCGCC
>DATFCK010000394.1:0-2840 GCA_035253185.1 Chthoniobacterales bacterium
CGCCCGCGGTACCGCCGGCTGCGATCACAGGAAAGAGCCGCTTTGCTTGGCGCGAGTCGAAAAGCTCAACCAGGAAACTCCAGAAAACTGAGACCAGAAAGAGGCTGAGTACGCTAATGAAGACATAAAAGAATTGCGCGACCGCTACACTTTGCGGTTGCGCGCGCAGGACCCCGCCAACTACGGCCAGGGCTACCGCAACCAAGCCGTAAATTACCGGCAGAAATACGCTGCGCCGGACTTTTGCCACCACTGCTCCGTAAAGTGGCACGATCGCCAACGACGCGATCCAGGTGGCAACCCACAAATCGGCTACGCGATCACGCCCCAGAATCGTGCCCATTGTTTCGCGGACGGGACGGACGGCGAAATATCCGCCGAGCACGCAAAAGAAAAGCAGGAACGAAACGATTACGGTTGGTACTTCCTGGCGTTCGACCGCCGTAAGCGCTGAAAATATCCGGCCTACCGGCGAGCCGGCTTTTGCCGAATCGGATGCCTTTGCGCTCATATCAGGTCAATGACGAAGCACGAATGTCGAAGCTCGAAGGAACGTTGGCATGCCGGGCCGGCCCGCATTTTGATTCCTTCGTCATTTCGACATTCGCCAATTTGCGTGCCGCGCCCGCAGGCATTGCGCAGGCGGGTCATTTTTTCTGATGCCACGCGGTTAACACTTCCTTTTCGCGCTCAGCCGTTATGCCGGCCCTTAGTTTCGCTTGTCGTTCCGCCGGTTGCGATTTGAACCACGCCAACGTATCGCGCGCAGTATCAGCAAGAGGCCGAAAGGTTAGGCCTTTGCCCAGCGCCCGGCTGATATTGGTTCGCGCCATGCCGCTTTCCTTTCCGGTCCAGACCGGCATATCGGACCAGGCCTCGACTTTGTTGGCGGTTAGGAAATCTTCGTCCACCCAGGTAAAAGTGGCGTTCGAGTTCAGCGCGTTCTTGATTCCATCCAGCATACCTCCCACGCCTAACGGTTTGGCCGGGCCAGTCGCATTGTAAATTCCCGTTTCGCCATTTTCCACCATCCGGATCGTCCATTCCGCCAGATCGCGCCCATCGATGTATTGGACTGGATCGGCCGGTTGACCAGGCGCCATCACCTCACCGCCGCGATCAATTCGCACGGGCCAATAGGTGAATCGATCGGTCTCATCTCGCGGGCCGACAATCAGTCCGGGGCGAATAACCAAGGTCTTCCCGGGAAACCATTTCTCTGCTTCTTGCTCCGATAAAGCCTTGAGCGGCCCGTACAACGCGAACTTCGATGCGATTAAACTGTCGCGAGTTTCCTTCATCGCGTCCGGGCCGGTATATTTTTCTACCGGCGCGTTTTCGTCCGGACCTGTCTTCACGTCGCCGTAAACCGAGATGGTGGAGATGAACACATAACGGTCCACATTCCCCTTCAGAATCTGAGCGGCATCGCGCACCCAGACTGGTATCGAGGTCGGATTGTCGATCACCACGTCCCATTTCCGCCCCTTTAACGCATCGAGCTTGCCGTTGCGATCGCCGACCAGTTGTTCAACTTCCTTGGGCAGTTCGCCAGGATGCGTTTTGCCGCGGTTGAAAGTGGTAATTTTGTGGCCGCGCGACAGGGCATATTGAATCTGGAAGGGCCCGGTGAATCCGGTGCCGCCCAGGATCAGAATGCGCAACGGCTTTGGTTTATCGGCCGCACCCAACAATCGCGAACTGGCGCCGAAGGCGACGGTGGCACTGGCAGCGGCAGAAACTTTGATGAAATGGCGGCGGGTGTTCATGAACTGGTGATATAGCCGCGGTCAGTTGCGGGCGCCAGTTCGCCGCGATCCGGAGTTTCCCGCTGAATGACGAAGCGATCAATGATCGTGACATGGCAGCGGGCAAGGTAGCGGCCGCTCACCGAGCGGCCATGTTTCTCACGGGCCTTAAATTGGATGTTCCGTCGTGGGTGGCGATTGAGATCAATCGGCGCTACCTTCAGTTGGCACGAACTGTAATGATGGATGTGCAACCCGTGACTCGCCGTGAAGCAGCCCGCGTGATCGCGGCCGGAACGGCCGGGCTGTTGTTACCGTTTGGTTCCTCCACTTTGGCCGCAGCTGGCAAAGGTTCGAGCCTGATCAGGCGAGCGGTGCCGAAGACAGGAGAAAAGCTGCCGGTCATGGGTCTGGGCAGTGCGGTAGCGTTCGATGTGCCGAACAAACCAGCGAGACTACAACCGCTGGAACAGGTGCTGGCTTTATTCGTTAAGAGCGGCGGCAAGGTAATCGATTCGTCACCGATGTACGGCAACGCCGAAGAGGTGATCGGCAAACTCGCGGCCCAAACTGGTGTAGCTCGGTCCTTGTTTATCGCGACCAAAGTTTGGACCAATGGCCGGCAGCAGGGAATCGATCAGATGGAACAATCGTTAGTCCGATTCAAAACCAGGAAGATCGATCTCATGCAGGTCCATAATCTGGCCGATGTCGATACCCACATGGGCACACTGCGCACCTGGAAATCGCAAGGCCGGATTCGTTATACCGGAATCACCTATTCTGAAAGTAGCGGTCATGCCGAAGTCGAGCGCATCATGAAATCGCAAAGACCGGACTTCGTTCAGATCAACTACTCGATGGTCGACCGCGCCGCCGATCAACGAATTTTGCCATTGGCTCAACAGTTAGGCATGGGCGTTATCATTAATCGCCCCTTCGGTGGTGGTCCAATTCTCGGGCACCTCGCGGGAAAACCGTTGCCGAGCTGGGCCGCGGAGTTCGATTGTCATTCCTGGGCGCAGTTCCTGTTGAAGTGGATCATCGCGCATCCGGCAGTGACCTGCGTGATTCCGGCTACGGCGAACCCCG
>DATFCK010000395.1:0-6292 GCA_035253185.1 Chthoniobacterales bacterium
GCGCGGCTTTTCCGGGGAACGCCGGCGCCTGGCCTGCCGGCGAGGCGCTCGCCATCGCGAACTTTTTGTACATTTTTCCAGATCATTGCGGCGAGGGTGCCGCATTGTGCACGCGAGGCGCCTGCGCTACCCAAACCCGCGCTTATTTGCATTGAGCGCCTAAATTTAACCCGATAGCATCGACGGAGATCAGCCCCCCAAGTATGTCTCTGTCTGACCGATCCTGCAGCCGCCGCGACTTCATACGGCTCGTTGGCAGCGCGGGAGTGATCACAGCGGTGCCTGGTTTAGCGGCGGCCTCGGCGTTAGGTGGCGACACCGTCACTATTTCAATCCTTCACACCACCGATCTGCATGGGCACATTTTGCCAACGCTGAATTACGATGGCACACCGGATGTCGGAGGATTGGCGCGATGCGTCACCCAAATTCGCAAGTGGCGCAAACAAAATCCCAATTCGATTTTGATCGATGTGGGAGATGTCTACCAGGGCACCGATGTAGGGCTTCGTACCCGCGGCAGTTTGATGATAGATCTGTTCAATCATTTGCGCTTCGACGCCTGGATTGTCGGGAATCACGAGTTCGACTGGGGCATCGATCCGTTTGTGGCCGCGGTCGACCGATCCAGAATGCCGGTACTGGCAGCGAACATGTCGATGGAAGGACGAGAAGCTGGTCAGTTTCACGATTCACGGCACCCGTTTTCGAAGGTCCGGCCTTACATCATCAAAGAATTTGCCGGGATTCGCGTTGCCATCATCGGCATTACCACCCCTGGAATGCGTTTCTGGTTCCGGCCCGAATTCATTCGTGACTTGAATTTTCTTTATCCGGTGGATCCGGTCCGGCGGGCGATTGAGCAGGCCAAACATGACGGCGCGAATGCAGTGGTGCTGGCCGGTCATATGGGATTGAAGGACCGGGGCGGGGGCGACGATTTTGCCAATACGCTGGTCGGCCTAACGAGTGAATTTCCGGAGCTACCGGTATTCATCGCCGGCCACACTCACCAGCTCATTCCCCGGCGTTTTCTCAACAATTCGATCGTTACGCAGGCCGATCATTTCGGCATTCACATCGGCAAGGTCGATTTGCGGTTCGATCGTGATTCAAAGCGATTGATCGGTTGTGATGCTTCGTGCGAACTCATGGATAAACGCGTCGGATTAAACCACACCGTGTTGTCGCGCGCCCGATCGCACCTCGCCATCTCCGAGAAGGTAATGGGGGAGCCGATCGGAGAGTTGGCCGAAACTTTTCGGGTGCGCAGTAACACCAATCAGCCAAGCGACGTCGAGATGCTGATCGGAATGGCAATCAGCGAATCGCTGCGGGAACGCGGAACCAAAGTCGAGGGTGTTTTCCACGGGTTATTTGATACTACGCATAATGTCGCTCCCGGCCGAAAAACGGTTGCCGATGTCTGGAACATTCTGCCCTATGAAAATTATGTGGTGACCGGCGAACTCACCCCGGATGAACTTTGTCTGGTCATGGAAGAGATGTATGCCGCATTCGATCCCAGGAGTCTTATTGGGTTCGATGTGCGCACCACCGGCGCCGGCAAACAGCGCAAGGTGATATCGTTAGTGCCTAACAACAGTCAGATTCGTGAACGTCGAGAAAAATACGTGATCGCGTTCAATACATTCGATTCTCGAAGTGCGGGTCATCGCTTTATGAAACTGCGCGAGATATTGGAGCGGCCGGAAGCGCGATGTGTTTTTCATGACGTGCAGACCCGTGATGCGCTGATCGATTATTTCCGCCGGCATAAGGTGGTGAAGAAGAGGTGGGATCACTCCGTGCCCGCCGCGGCCTAGGTCCGTTGCTTTGTGACGCAGACAAATCCTGTCTGCGTTTCTCACGATCCCCCCTGCAGGCAGGATTGGATTGCCTGCACCACGCAACCAATTGTCACATTTGCCCTTGCAAAACCAATCGCTTTCGATTGCCTATGTCGCCATGCGCGTTTTGGCCGGTACCGGCATTATCATTATAGTAACTCTGGCGCTGCCGGTTTCGGCGCAGACCATCGACACTGGTAAGGTCCAGAAAAAGCAGACTTCACCGGCGCCGGCCGCGAAGAAGCCGCCGCCATCGCCGGCGTCGCAAGAAACACCGGCCTTCCGGCCCATTTTGCTGGGCAAAGGTCCGGAGGCGCTGATTAACCGGATTGACACCGCGGCGCTGGTCAAGGCCGGTCAAAAGGATGCAAAGGTAATGTTCACCTGTTTTGTGGATAAGACCGGACGTATGCTTGAGAGCGCCCTTTATCGGCCGTCACCGAATTCGGACCTCTTTCAGCAGGAATTAAAGCGACGTCTGATCGATGCGAAATTTACGCCGGCTATCTACAACGGCGCGCCGGTGGACGCGGTTTATTACGGCACCGCTATTTTCGTAGTGGTTGAGGGAAAACCGCGGCTGCGAATTTTTTCTAACCAGGAGTATCCCGAGTTGCAGAAGGAGAGTGATTTCATCGGGCCGCAGCCGATTTTTGGCGGCCAATCTCAATTCTCGGGGGTGCATTATCCCCCCGCGGCTGCGGCCCAGGTTCCGGTAACTGGAATTGCCGACATCAAAATCCGGGTCGACGAGAAAGGGAACCTGGAATGGATGGGAGTGATCGGAGAACATCCTCCGTTGATTGGATTTGGCGCGCAGGCACTGCTTGATCTCGACGGCGCCAAGTTCATTCCCGCGTTTCGCGATGGTAAACCGGTGGCGGCGGAGGTCACTTTGCCCGTCTACTATCCGACGCCCTAACCGAGTTTTGATCGGATAACGAGACTTGTTAGGCGACGATTTCTTCCGCAGCGATCCATTGGTGTGCGCCCCCGCTTTGATCGGAACCACTCTGGTTTGGGGCGGATGTTCTGGGATCGTTGTCGAAACGGAAGCTTACCTGGCGAAGGGCGACGAGGCGGCCCACACGTTTACCCGGCCCAGCGCGCGCGCCTTTATCGAGCGAAATAACGCGGGCGCGGCTTACGTTTATTTCAATTACGGCGTGCATTGGATGCTGAACGTTCTGGTCAAAGGCGGCCGGACCGATGGTTTTGTATTGTTTCGCGCCCTGGAGCCGGTTCGCGGAATCGCGACCATGCGTCGAAGGCGTGGGCTGCGCGATCTGGAAAACCTTTGCTCCGGTCCGGGAAAGTTGACCCAGGCGCTAAATATTACCGGACATCATCACGAGATTGATCTTTGTTCAGATCCGCGGCACTGCTTCCTGCCCCGAACTGACAAAGTCGAAGTCGTGGCCGATGAACGGATCGGTATCACCCGTTCAGCGCATCTGCCGTGGCGATTTACCCTTAAAGGCAGCAAGTTCGTTAGTCGGCCGGTCAAAGCGAAACTCTAATTAGTCTGACGGGTCCGACGCGTCCGACCGGACTCTGGACGTTGACGAATTTCCCGATTCAACGACCTTCTGATTCATTGTAGCCGGGGCCGGTGACCCCGGCTCCCCCAATTCCCATGAAAAAGCAGCGCGTTCTTCTCGGTATGAGCGGTGGAGTCGACTCCAGCGTGGCCGGACATCTTCTGCGCGAACGAGGCTTCGATGTGGTGGGTGTGACCATGAAAGTGTGGCCCCAGGATTGTATTTCGCGGGCCGAAGACAAGTGTTGCGGGCCCCAGGCGGTGGCGGACGCGCGCGCGGTGGCGCATTCGCTCGGCATTCCGCACTACGTCGTGGATGAAGCCGATCAATTTGAGCAAACCGTGATTGATTATTTCACCAGTGAATACCAGGCCGGCCGGACCCCAAATCCCTGCGTAATGTGCAACGAGAAATTGAAGTTCGGGAATTTGTGGAACAAAGCCGAGACGTTAGGCTGCGATTACATTGCCACCGGCCATTACGCGATTATCGAACACGTTGAAAACGCCGGGGCGGCTCGCACCGCGATTTTGCGCAAAGGCGTCGATCCGAAGAAAGATCAGTCATATTTCCTGTTCAGTTTGCGGCAGGGACAATTGCTGCGGGCGTTGACCCCTCTCGGCACCATGTCCAAGCCGGAGATTCGCAAAATTGCCAAATCGTTAGGTTTGAAAGTTGCCGAAAAGGCCGACAGCCAGGAAATCTGTTTCGTTCCGGGCAACGATTACAAGGCGTTCCTGCGATCGCATCTGGGCGAAGGCGAATTCCACCGGGGCAAAATTTACGACATCAAGGGCAATTACGTAGCCGATCACGAAGGGGTGGAATTGTTTACGATCGGTCAGCGGAAAGGACTGCCTGGTGGGTCAGCCAAACCGCGATATGTGGTGGATATCGATGCCGAGACGAACCGCGTGATTGTAGGCGATGCCGAGGATTTAATTTGTGAGGAATTTGAAATCGATAGGACGAACTGGATCGGTGACGTCACCGCTGCTTTCAAAGCCACGGTGAAGATTCGTTACAGCCATCCCGGAACGGTGGCGACGGTCACGCCGTTGCCGAACGATCGCGCGCACGTTCGGCTGCACGAGCCGCAACGGGCCGTTACGCCGGGACAGGCGGCGGTGATTTACGATGACGACAGGGTGTTAGGCGGCGGCTGGATCTGCCGCGGCGACCCGACCCGGCACATGGAGCCGGCGAAGACAGCTTCAACAGAAGGCAACGAAGTTAACCAAGCCGGGGAGGTAGTCCTTTCCCGGTGAATGTTACCGGGCTTGGTTTTCTTCGTTAACTTCTGTTGAAATTCCGGATGCCTGCGGTTCTCATCTTGTTGCCGAATAAGTCCTTAAACCCTCTGTCCTCCGTTTTCTCTCTGATCTCCTGTTAAGTCCGTATGACGGCCGAATTCCTTATCGCGTTTTGCACGTTTCCCAGTCAGGAGGTGGCGATGAATGTCACCAAGGAACTGGTAAAGGGCGGTTTGGTCGCATGTGGCAATATTTTGCCCAAAGTTCATTCGATTTATCGCTGGGAAGGCAAGCTCGAGTCTAACGACGAAGTGCTGGCCATGTTCAAACTGGCCGGACACTGTTATTCTGAATTCGAGGACAGGCTTCGTAACATGCATCCGTATGAGGTCCCGGAAATCATCGCCATGCCGGTTACGCACGCCTTGCCGGCATATTTGGAGTGGGTGAAGGAAAGCTGCGGCGAGTTGTAATCGCGACACGAGTCTTGCAAACACCGTTCTCGTGCCTGAGGCACGATTGGATATTAGCCGGTGGCGCCAGCCACCGGATCACGATACCGATGATTTTCACCACCGGCTAATCTCCGTGATCCGTCCGGCACTGCGTAGCCGCACTACGATTTTGCACGTCCTTTTCCGGCGGTCACGAAAATTGTCACGCCGATCGCGTTAGCGATAATCGTGGTCGCGGCAATTTTGGTGCCGAACACCAGGGGGTTTGGAACATCAATGATTGGATAAACTGTGAAAAAGATCGCGAGCAATGAAACCACCAATCCGCAAACGGCGGCGATTCTCAGCCATAACGGCGCCCCGGATCGCACCGACACCGCGCCGACTAACGGGATAGCGAAAAGAGTTGAGTAGACGATTCCGTAAAATACGTTTGCGGCGTTGTCTACCAATTGGAAGGCTTCCTGAATGCCGGTGCCGATCTGGCTGGCAACGGCGATGGTGAGGGTGAGCGCGGCCACAAACAGGATGGAATTGACCGGGGTGGCGTATTTTGGATGCAGACGCGAAAACCAGGCCGGCAACAGCTGATCCCAGCCCGCCACCATCGGGAGTCGCGAACTGCCGCTCAGATGCACACTGGTCGCCGAAATCGTGCGCACGGTCATCAAAATAATGGCGATCGAAGCGGCAAAGGTAAGGGAGTGCATGCCTAACCGGAGCGTTTGCGGGACCGGACCGATCAGGTCGATGGGCTGGTCGCCCACGAAGGCCAGAACCGAACTGGTGCCAAGGATGAATGCCAGCGCGATAATGGGGGACGCGATGATTACCGAGCGGCCGATATCGCGCGCCGGGGACCGCGTTTCGCCGGCGAAGATAGCGACGTATTCGAAGCCGCTGAGCGCACCTACCGCAAGTTTGCTGAAGACGTTAAGGCAATAAAACAGGGAAATCGTTGGGGCGACGAACGGCAGCGGGTTATACTCCTTCAGTTCTCCTCGCGCCAGACTAACGAACGGGAGGATGATCAGCGCGGCATAGACGACCAGCATCAGAACGCCGCCGATGTTGTGGACCCATTTGCCTAACGAAAATCCACGGATGGAGACCCAGGCCAAACCGCCGACCAGCCCGGCGCTGGTCAACGATACCCACCACGGACTATTCGGCATCCAGGGCGCGTTAAATGC
>DATFCK010000396.1:0-2244 GCA_035253185.1 Chthoniobacterales bacterium
TTCCGCCTTCCACCGCGCCGGGAATAAATTCGTTCCAACGTTCGGTTGGCCAACGATCGGTTAGGTCTTCAAGCCAGCCGGCGGCGGCGAATTTGGGTACCCACACAACATCAGCATAAATGATGTCGTAAACTGCTTGCCCGCCCAGCAGCGAGGTGACGTACAAATCTTCCCGCGCATTCGTCTCGCTTGGGCCTTCGACATAATTGATTCGAACCCCGGGGTTAAGTTTTTCGAATTCAGCGATGAAGGCGTGCCAATCGCCATTAACATCGGCATCCATTAACACGCTCAGCTCGATGGGCGCAGTGCCGGAGGAGTGTGGGCGCGAACAGCTGGCCAGAAAAAAAATGCCCAACAGCGTTACACCGGTGAGCCCCATACGACCAACAAGACGGTCTGAAACATTTGGCATAACTGACGGTCCCTGGTCTGCATTATCACGTTTTTCGCCGGGTGGAACGAATTATTGCGCCGGCGCATCCGGGCCTAACGATTGGGTCGCTGGCAAGGCAGTAGAGAAAGCTTGCATCAATCGGTTCAATACTGATCCAATCATGGACTCAAAAATAGACCACACCCGCATGCAATCGATCGGATTCATCTAAAATATCATTGTCGTAACACCTTGAATACTAGCGCTATATGATTAATCGAAAGAGCGCGATCCGGTTTTGTGACGAATGGTACACAGACTGATTAAGGGTATGCAAAATGATACATCGGAAATACCGGAGCGATCAAAGAAAAGGCTGGCAAACACCGCCGGATCTGGCGTCAATTCGGTAACGCCGATCTAACCAAACCAAAGCAGCAAACAACCCAAAACGAGAAAGAGAAAGTTAAAACAATGCCAACAAAAAAGAGCATCAAACTTCGTGACCAGAAACCGGTCAAGGATCCGGTCGGCGGCCGCAGAGGCGGACCACGCGGGCGGCACCTGAACTCGGCTAGCACCGAAAGCGCCAATGAGCAAAGGCGGCGCGGACGCGGACGCAACCGTTTCTGACACCCTCCCAAACCGCACTGCGGTTTAATTCCCGCAGTGCGGTGTCCACCGTTGTTCGGTCTAACGATTGCCGGCATCGAGTCGAAAAAGGGCGGCTGATCCTCTCAGAGCTTAGATCGGGGCATCGGGCGGCGGCCGGCAGATGGGATAGTGAATTTGCCCCGGCTCAGATTAAATTTGCCTCAGATTAAAGGGCGCCGATTACAAACGCTGTACATCGGTCGTGTCAGAACTCAGTTATTGAACCAGGTTGCCGGATTCGGGACGTATGACAGGTCACCGCCCCGCGCTTGCCACAATGCATACCGCCGTCATGCCCGCTCGCGCCTAACGGGCGCGCCTGGCTTCGATCTCTATATTCACCGCTACTTCCTTGCCGATGCCGGAAACGGCTTCGGTTGTGCCGCCGAACATCAGTCCAAAATCACGGCGGCTGAGCGGCGCGGTAGTAACTTTCCAGCGCGACTGATTGTTGTCAGCTTGGAGCGATTGAACGTGCAAAACAATCTGGCGAGTCACGCCACGCATGGTTAAATCTCCGGTCACATCTCCGGACTGATCACCGGTGCGCTTGACCGACTGACTCTTGAAGGTGATGGCCGGAAATTTCTGTCCATTAAAAAATTCGGCGCTACGCAAGTGTTCGTCCCGTTTCTTAATGCCGGTGTCGATGCTATTTACCTCGATCCGCGCTGAAACGCTCGATCGTTCGGGTTGGTCCCGATCCAGGTCGATTGTTCCTGAGAAGTTGTGAAATTCTCCCCGAGCCTTTCCCAGCAAGTGCCGAACTTCGAAACTGATCTTCGAATTCTGCTGATCGAATGTGTAACGCTCACCGGCGAATGCTGATGGCGCCGCCAGCACAGCCGCGACAAAAATTACCAGCCAAACCGTGAAATTTCTCATGGGGCGCCGAACCGAAACTCCAAATTCCAAGCTCCAACATCCAAAGAAATTTCAAACCTCAAACTTCAACTCCTATTCTACGCATCCGTCTGCGATTTGGAGCTTGGTGCTTAATGTCTCCCCGGAGCTTGGAGGTTGGAGCTTGGTGCTTGCCCGGCCGCCGCGGCCAGCCGGATGCTTTTGAGCAACGGTGTTCTACTGAGCGGCAGTTTTCCAAATAAATTTCCCAGCGCGGCGGCGGGTTCGGTCTGGCGGTTTCCCGGGTGCACGCCGGTAATCCGGGCCAGTTCACCCTCAAAATGCCTAACCGCTTTGTCGTCCGGATCATG
>DATFCK010000397.1:0-2040 GCA_035253185.1 Chthoniobacterales bacterium
AGCGGCCGGCCAGACGACCGACCTCACGCGTTCAGGAGTATGGGACGAGGTGATCAGAGCGTCTCCCGCGCAGGCGCCGGCGTTGTTGAAGCCATTCAGCCAGAAACTCAAGACCCGGTGGTAGGTGATGTTAGGGTCCCAGTAAATCTTTCGATCGTCCTGTGGATCATCCGAAACACGCAGCTCGGTGTATGCGCCGTTCGTCCACACCACCGCGGGCGATCCATTCAACAACGCGTGGCCGCTGTCGTTGATCGCTACCGGCCAAAAACCGCCCGATCGTGCCGGCAATTCCTGCCGCTGTCCGTCCTTCCAGATAAACGCGCCGGTAGGACCGCCGCCCACCAGGACCTCGTTGTTATTGTTGATCGAGGGGCTGTAACCTTCGCCTAAATCGATCACAACGTAGCGATATTCCGGTAGCCGCGGCGGATGCAGATCGCCGTCCAGCACCCATCCGTCCACGCCGTCGGCAAATCCATCTCCGTCGCTGTCACCATTCATGGGATCGGACCCAACCCCGTACTCCTGCGCGTTCGTTAGGCCATCGCCGTCGTCATCCGCGCTGCCATCTACGCCGGTGTGTCCAAAATGTTCAATTTGCCATCCATCAGGCATGCCTGACCCGGCGGAATCTTTGGCGTTGGCAGCCGGTGCGGATTGCGATTTGTAGTTCCCGAGACCAAGCTGACCAGCGCCGTTGGCTCCCCACCCATAGATCAAACCGTTCGACGCCAGGGCAAGACTGAAAGAGTTTCCACCGGTTGCGTCCACAATCCCGCTCGCGCCCTGAACTTCAGCAGGCTGGGACCCGGAGACGGCAGGGTTTCCATTCGCCTGACCCTCATTGTTCCTTCCAAACCCCACTACCGTGCCATCCGCGCGAACGAGGAGAGTATGTTCGGAGCCGGCCGCAACCGCGTTAACGACGTCAGTCGTGGACCCGGGAACTGGCGTCAACTTGTCAACCGTCGTTCCGTCGCCTAACTGACCGCGAGAATTGTCTCCCCACATCCATAGCGAATCCGAAGTGGCGTCGGCGGTCACATGAGACGGCAATGAATCAGATTGGCTATTGCGCGCCTGGTTTGGCAGCTGGTCAGGTTTGTTGGGTCGCTCGATTCGGATTGTTCTATTAAAGGCGGGCGGTGCCGGCGCGTGATGCTGGATCGCAATCGAATGGAAACCGCCGGCGCGTATCGAATGGACTTGGTTGAGCGCGGGAATCTGCTTTGCAAACCGGGAATTAGTGCGGGTGCCGTCACCGAGTTGGCCGTCGGAATTATAGCCCCAGGAGCAGACTGTGCCATCGCCCTTGAGGGCAAGGTTGTGATACTGACCGGCCGAAATCGCAATCACATCCGTTAGGGGGACGCCGTCAGCGATCATCACCTGGACCGGCGACAAACGACGAGATGTCGTGCCGTCTCCCATTTCTCCATCGTCATTATAACCCCAGGCCCAAACCGTGCCGTCAGCTCGAAGAGCAATGGTGTGATAGGCTCCGGCACCGACCGCGATCGCTCCGCTAAAATCGGGGACGGGAGCCGGGAGGTAGCGGTCATTCGTTGTGCCATCGCCCAGTTGACCTTCCGAATTCGAGCCGCATGTCCACACTGATCCATCGAAGCCCACGAACACCGAATGACTGTTTCCGCCGTCGAGATCCGCGACTGCGCCTAACGAACGGATTTCCTGCGGAGTGTTGCGCGGATTCTGGGTTCCATCACCCAGCTGGCCCGAACTATTGTCGCCCCAGGCCCAAACCACACCGGCCGTATCCAAATTTAGGGCGTGGAAATCACCCGCGACGATCTTTGCCTTTGGCCCGGCCAGCGAGGTTTCGGTGAATGTCACGCTGACCCCGCCGGCGCCAGCCTGGATTAAATTGTTTTCCTGTGGCACCGAACCGAGCAATGCAGTCGCGCTGGCGAAACCATTCGCATCGGTACGAATTTCCGCACTGGTTTGGGGAATCGTCGCCGCGTCGCCGAAAACCTGCGCCGAGCCCGCCGCCACCGAAAAGCGAACCGGCGCGTT
>DATFCK010000398.1:0-2028 GCA_035253185.1 Chthoniobacterales bacterium
GCATGGCATTGGAACGCTCGAAGAACAGCTGAATGAGTTCGTTATAGTTCATAGGCACCTCGTCACGGCGGAATTATGCCGGTGCTCGCGCCGCCGAAGCCAGAACAAAAGCTCCGTCTTCGTTGCGTCGCAGCGTGGAGACAAATTTGCGAAATGCGTTAACCACTTCCCCTCGGATAATAATAGATGGTCGTGCGCGATAAATTATCAGAAAAACCTCCTCAATACTCCGCGCCTTTCCGCTGGCCAACAGCCACGCGCCAATCGCTGCGGCACTCCGCGAATAACCAATCTTGCAATGAACATAAACGATTCCGTCGCGCGAATGTTCGGTTATGAACTCGCTCATCCGGTGTAGTTGCTGTTCCGTCGGCGCGGTGAGATCGAGCACCGGAATGTTGCCATACGCGATCTCGCGAAATTCCGCAGCCTCCGAAAATTCGGCCGTTAGGTCGAGAACAGCGGTCACCCCAGCCCGCCGCGCCTTCTCGGCGTCAGCCCGGCCCAGTCTGCTGCCGATCCAAACTTGCGGCGTAATCAAATCCCAGGGCCGGCATTGCCGGCGGTAAAATATTCTGGAGAGTTCCTGACCTAACAAACAGGGCGCAAGCACGAATCGCGTGCTCCACGGCAGCGTTCCATCCGTTTTCCGATAGATACTCGGGCCAAACCACCAGTATCCGCCCGCAACAATGGCAAGCGCTCCCGCCGGCCACAGAAGAAAAAACGACCACCCGCCCAACAACAAGGCCGCAGCACATACGACCAATGCCCCAACGGCATAATAAAATCCCAAACGAATGTCCCTCTCACCTAACGAATCGTAATTGCGCTCCGGAAACAAATAGAAACAATACGCCGCCAGCCCAAAACCGGTCGCGATATCGATCACGTGATGTTGATACGTGAGCACGGGCGACAAGCCGATCAAAACAAACCAGGCAATCGCGGCATACCTGGGAAATCCGCGCAAACGCCGCACATAAATCTCGCCAACCAAAAGAAGTAATGCCGCGTGAAGCGAAGGAACGAGATTGTAAGGCGCATCGAACTCGCGGAACCAATCAAACACAAATCCAAGAACACCGCTCGCCGAGGGCCGATCGAAACCGAACTTCAGGGGGAATACCAGGAAGCAAACACCGGCCACCAGAATGGCGGTCACAATCCGGAATGAATATGCCCGAAGTTCGCGACCGGTTAGGCAAAGAAACGGCGCGCCGACAAAGAACAAGTCAAGCGACATGTAAGCCGGGATCAACAACGGAACGAACGGGATGTGTCTTTCCCATTCAAAGTAGAACGAGCTCACATGCGCTCGATGCGCAGCTATCCAATTGCATCCGCCATACACGATCAGAAACAACGCCGACAATCCGGCAGAGACCAGCAGTGCCCGCCACCGTGCAACCGTGGTTTTCACTTTTCACCGTCCATTTCTTTGATCTCGGACGAATCCGGCATCGACGCCGGAAAAGATGCGAACGGACCAGTGGCAGGGCAAAGGCGCCAAGGTGGATCGTCCGCTCCGTCGGGCGATGCTATTATAGTAGCAGCGAAGCTGCTCAGAATGACTCCGAAAGCCTTCGGAGTTCGTTTTATCATCGCCCGGCGGAGCGGCCGATCCACCTCCGCGGCGTCCCGAAAATCAAGTCGAAAGATCGGATGAACATTTGTCGGTTTGGCCACGTTTTGCGAACTTTCGCAAGTCCGCAATTCCCCGCCTTTGCGCGCACGCAAGACCGAAATCGTTGAATCATTAAACCGCCAGATCACTGAGTACAAAGAACTTTTCATTTGTCATCTCGTTGAGCCACCGACACGGTGAACATGCCCCACCGGTCCACTTCCATTGAGCATTTGGTAAATCCCGCGGTCCGAATCAATTCATCCATCTCGGCCGTGGTCCGGCGCCGCATGATCCAGGGACGATTTTCCCGATTGCGCAGCACGCGGGCGATGAATTCGACCTGCGGATGCCAGGGCTGGTTGGTGTAAATGAGGAGGCCGCCCGGTTCCATGGCATCG
>DATFCK010000399.1:0-6021 GCA_035253185.1 Chthoniobacterales bacterium
GGACGATGACGAGCCGGCCGGTCTTTCCCACCGATGCTTCGATTGCTTCCTTGTCCCACGGCACAATTGATCGCAGATCGAACAGCTCCACCGAGATATCGTTGCCGATCTTGGCCAGCGCTTCTAACGACTTCTCCACCGTGTTACCCCAGGCTACTAGCGTGACGTCGCTTCCATCGGCATGTTTGCGGGCTTTGCCGAATGGCACCGCGCGGACCGGTTCGCTCGATTCGCGCTCCGCCCAAAACATGTGTTTGGGAATGAGAAAAATAACCGGATCCTCGGCGTGCATCGCAGTCCACAGCAGTCCGGCCGCATCCTCGGGCGTGCTCGGGATGACCACGAAAATGCCGGGGTAATGAGCGAGTGCGGATTCGTTAGTCTGGCTGTGCCACAAACTTCCGCCCGGTAAATACCCGCCATAAGGCGCGTACAGCACCAGGGGGCATTTCCAATTCCCGAACGATCGCCACCGAATGGTCGAGATATTCGTCACCAGCTGGTTGAACCCCGGATAAATGAAATCGATGAACTGCAGCTCGAACACCGGCCGTTTTCCGTAGGCCGCCAGACCGCAGCCCACCCCGAGAATCGTCGATTCGGCCAGCGGCGAGTTGTAAACCTGGTTAGGGAATTCGCTCGACAGTTTTTGAGTAAGCCGAAATACGCCGCCTTTCGGATCTTCAATGTCTTCACCGAAGATGATCCGGTCCTTACTTTCCTCCAGCCCGCGCCGCAGCGTCTTATTGACGGTGTCGCCGATCCGGTATTTTCCGGATGGCAACACTTCGTCCTGCAGGACGGGCAGCTTGCCGGTCACATTGGCAAACAGCTCGTTAGGCGAGGGATCTTCGGCTTTCTCGGCGTCGCTATATTCTTGGCGAACGCGTTCTTTGATCTCGTTATCGATCCGGTCGAACTCTTCCCGGGTCAAAATGCCTTGCTCGATCAAACGCTCTTTCCAGCATCTGATTGGATCGCACTTTTCCAACCCGGCAATCTCTTCGGCGGTTCGATAAAGTTTGTGATCATCCGAACTGGTGTGACTGGAAAGCCGTTCCATCATCACCCACCAGAACACCGGGCCGTTACCGGCGCGGATGTGTTCGAACGCGTCGAGCGTGGCGTGGTGGACTTCTTCCACATTACCGCCGTCGACTATTCGCCATCGTTCCTTCGGTAGCACCCCCAGGGCAATGGGATTGATCTTGCGCGTCGGACTGCTGATTCCGTAGGCATTGTCCTCAACGATAAACAGCACCGGCAGTTTTCGTTCGGTAGCAAAACAAACCGCCTCGAAGAAATCGCCCTGACGCGTGGCGGCATCCCCGATGGTGGTGACGACCAGATTATCTTTTTGGTCTAACTGAATACCCCAGGCCATGCCGCAGCCGGGAAGAAGTTGGGAGCCGGTGGGGGTGGGAACGCTCCAAATGTTGAGTTTGCGATTACTATAATGCGATGGCATCTGGCGGCCGCCGCTGCCGGTGTTGCGCTTGGCGAAGTATTCGAGGCCGAGTTCCGCGGTTGTCATGCCCCGACCAAGAACCAGGCCCCGATCGCGATAGTAGGGCACGATGTAATCGCCTTCGTTCATCAGGCGACCGACCGCCGCCAGCGCCTCGTGGCCCATGCCGGACACATGAAAATGACCTTTGCCCTGGCGGTTCAGGTTTTGCTCACGGAGATCGGCATGGCGACTCTCCAACATCAGCGTGAGCAGCCGCAGCTTTTCTTCCTGGGTCAGATCAGCCATAGAACGCGACCGGAAATGAACACGTGAGGGACCATTCTGGCCAGTGGAAAACGCAGCAAACGACATTCATTAATGACAGAACACACGGAGGCCACGAGAAGGAGGAATGTGGGACACCAGCACTGGGAATAGCAACCTCGACGAAGTCAGTGTCTTGCCCTTCTCCGTGACCTCCGTGATCTCTGTGGTAAGAATCATTGAACCACGCAGTCTAAGCTAAAGATGAAACAGAGCAGGGGAGTCATTGAACGATACCGTGAGTTTTTGCCGGTGTCGCATTCGACGCCGATCATCTCGTTAGGCGAGGGAAACACACCGCTCATTTATTCCCCGCGACTTAGCGAGATCGTCGGCCGCGGCGCTGAAGTTTGCCTCAAATACGAAGGGTTGAATCCGACCGGCTCGTTCAAGGATCGCGGAATGACCATGGCGGTAACGAAAGCGGTGGAGGAGGGGGCCCAAACATTGATCTGTGCCTCCACCGGCAATACCTCGGCTTCAGCCGCGGCCTATGCCGCACGGGCGGGCATTTCCTGCGCGGTAATTCTTCCCGCCGGAAAAATTGCCAGCGGCAAACTGCTCCAGGCCTTTGTTTATGGAGCAAAGGTGGTCGCGATCGATGGCAATTTCGATGACGCGCTGCGGATCGTGCGCGAACTCGGTCACCGGGAAGGTTTTTCAATTGTGAATTCGATTAATCCGGATCGGATCGCCGGGCAAAAAACGGCATCGTTCGAAATTGTCGATGTTCTGGGCGACGCGCCCGATTTTCATCTCCTGCCGGTAGGTAACGCGGGCAACATCACCGCCTACTGGGCCGGTTATCGCGATTATCTCGAAGCGGGTAAATGCCGGAGATTGCCGGCAATGATCGGGTTTCAGGCAGCCGGTGCAGCGCCGATTTTTCACAATCGCGTGATCGAAGCGCCGGAAACGATCGCCTCCGCAATTCGCATCGGGAATCCGGCGAGTTGGAAACAGGCTTGTTCGGCGATCGAAGATTCACGCGGCGCGATTGATATTGTCGATGACAACGAAATCCTGGAAGCGCAGGCATGGCTGGCGCGCAACGAAGGCATCTTCGTCGAACCAGCGAGCGCTGCTTCCGTGGCCGGATTGTTCAAATGCTGTAAATCCAAGGACGCTCGTTATGCTTTTGCCGATGTCGCCCAGCGCAGCCGCATCGTTTGCACCGTTACTGGCCACGGGTTGAAAGATCCCGACGCCTTTAGCGGTCGTTTCGAAGTAATGAAAGCAGTTCCCGCCAACACCGAGAGCGTGCTCGCTGCGTTGAACTAACGCGAAAGACAAATCTGCCCACGAAACACACGAAAAGGGGGAGTTCCCGCGAATCAACGCGAGTGGATTTTGGAGCGCAGGCGCCTCGCCCCCCTCGTGACCCCGAACAATCCATCATTACGTGCCTCAAAATTCGCGTATATTAGCGTGATTCGCGGGTTTCTCTTCTTTCGTTTGTTTCGTGTATTTCGTGGGCCGCTCTCTTGAGATTCGCGAAAATTCGCGTCCATTCGCGGGCTAAAGATGCCTTTGATCGTCCAGAAATACGGCGGCACATCAGTCGGCGACGCCGCGAAAATCAAAAAGGTCGCGCAACGCCTGCTGGCGACGCAGCGGGAAGGGGCGCGCGTGGTCGGCGTTATCTCGGCGATGGGCGGCGTAACCGACAGCCTGATCAAGCTGGCAAAGGAGATGTCGCCCGATCCGACGGATCGCGAACTGGATGTTCTGCTGTCCACCGGCGAGCGCGCGTCAAGCGCATTGACCGCGATGGCCATCAACGCGCTCGGCGGCAAAGCGATTTCGTTAACCGGGGCCGAAGCGGGAATCCTAACCGATCGCAATTACACCAAGGCCCGGATCGCCAACATCAGTCCGCGACGCATTCACCAGCTTCTGGCCGAAGATTACATCGTGGTGGTCGCTGGGTTTCAGGGGCAAAGCCCGGAAGGCGACACTACCACGCTCGGACGCGGCGGGTCCGACCTAACCGCAATCGCTTTGGCCGGCGCCTTGAATGCCGATGCCTGTCAGATCTTCACCGACGTCGATGGCGTGTTTACCTGCGATCCGCGAATCGTGAAGGATGCGGCAAAAGTCGATGAGATTGCCTACGACGAACTGCTGGAGATGGCCGGTGCCGGATCCAAGGTCATGCAATCGCGCGCGGTTGAGTTCGCTAAAAAATTCGGGGTCGAATTCGAAGTTCGTTCCAGTTTCAAACCGGACCCCGGAACGATCGCGCGCGAAGAAACCCCTAACATGGAAGACGTGGTTATCCGCGGAATCAGCCTCGACCGCAAGCAGGCGAAGCTGACGGTGGCAGGTGTTCCGGATAAGGCCGGGGTAGCCGGCCGGATCTTCTCAATGGTGGCAGCGCACCACATGGTGGTGGACATGATCGTGCAGAGCGCGCCGATCGAAGGAAAAATCGATATCTCGTTTACCATTCATGAGGACGAACTCGAAGACGCCAGAAAAGTGCTGATGCCGGTAGTGACCGAGGTAAACGCCAACCGGCTCAACACCACCAGCGGCGCCGCCAAACTCAGCGTGGTCGGAATTGGAATGCGATCGCATTCCGGCGTGGCCGCGAAATTTTTCGAATGTCTCGGTAAAGCCGGTATCAACATTCAGCTGGTCTCCACCTCCGAGATTAAAATCGCGGTATTGATCGATGGCGCTCAGGCTGATAACGCGGCCCAGATCATTCATCGCGAGTTCGGGCTGAGGCGGCTGGCGCCGACGTTAACCGCGACGCGGCCGTTAGGCTAACCTGCGGGGCCTCGTTGACGCGTTGAAGCGGCCGGCCGCGAAGATACGCCGGTGTGGCTCTTCAAATATGCAGGCAAGGCCGCCGTGCGTTACAGATCACCGAAAGCTCCCGTTTCCGCCTCAAGTCTCAAGGAGCGGCGGTTTCTAACCGCCGAACTAATGCAAACGGCAAAGCCGCACTAACCGCTTCAATTGGCAGCAGGCCGTGGCGCAGACACTCCTGTCTGCGTTCCTCCGGGCCATGCGGGCAGGAGTTGTCCGCATCACAACACACAACGTGCAAATGTGGCCCAGTTCGGTTTGTGACATGACAAAGACTTGGAGATTTGCTAAGCCGCACCAAACCCGCCTCAACATCTCAACATCTCAAACGCTGCAACGCAGCACCGGCTCGCCGCAGTGTTAATTCTTCGGCTTATACGGGTTGACCCAGAATGAGCCGGCGCCGATCACGTGCATTTTGTAACCGGCCAGGCTGTGCGTGATCATGCAAGGCGGATTGTCGACTAACTTGGGTTCCTGCACTTTGTCCATCTCGTTGGCTTGTTTCCAAACGGTTCCATCCTCCAGGACGATAAAGATTTTCTTGCCGCCTTTGCCCAATCCGTGGAACTGACCTTGGATACGACTGTAGATCTTGTCGGTGCTTAGCCAGTTACGATTGAATTCCTTCTTCGCTTGGGATCGCGCTTCCTCGCGGCCTTCCCGTTTACCTTCTTCACGGGCTTGTTCAGTGACTTCGGCGGCGGCGCGGGATTCAGCCTGCATCTTGTAACCGCGCAACCATTCATTCAGCGTTTTCAATTCTTCTGGAGAAAGTTTATCGAGTCCGGCCCGTTTGAATTCCTCCGGACTCATCTCTTGAACGGTGTTGGCCGGCTTTTTCTTCTTTGGCGTCGCTTCCGGCTCGGCTTCCGATTCTCCTTCGGCTGGGGGAGCGGGCTCCGATCGTTCCCGGATTGGCGTCGGCTCGGCCGCGGCTCCTTCCTGGTCACCTCGGATTTCGAGCGCTTCCTGGGCACCGAGATTGGCGGCAAGGACGAGAGTGGAAATGCAAAGAAAGCAAAGCGGGCGGTAAAACGGGGTCATAAGGCCGACGAAACGTCCGCGCAGGCTACCACCGCAGGTGATCGGGTCAAGACACGTAGCGGATTCAGTGGGCCTTTGTGCACACTTTTAAAAGTGTGCACAACCAGAGAGCAGAACGGACCCAGACGGTTGCTACATGACAGGCGCGATTATAGAGAGCGGCGTCGAAGCCAACCGTATTATATATAGAGCGTAAAAAGACGCCTAAGTGGCAAAGAGAGTTGCATTAGCTGGTTTAAATGCGGCGATACTTCTGCATCTCTCTGGCCCGATCGCTACCGCCGGTGACAAGCCAGGGTTGGCAGCATCGAAAATACCGCCGGGTCCGAGGGTCAACCCAGCCACTCGGCCCGTTGCCAACGAAATTTTGCTGATGTGATTGA
>DATFCK010000400.1:0-5414 GCA_035253185.1 Chthoniobacterales bacterium
TCGTCCACGCACGTTAGGCGTTACGGTACCGCCACGCGATAAAACCGTCGAAGACTCGAGCCGCCGGTTTGAGTTCCGTCGTCCAGCCAATCCAGGGTCAAGCCGTTGCCGGCAAAATCGGGCGTGATTGATTGCCACATCGCATCGGTCAGGGAGTTTTTCCACTGCACCCGATAAGAAATACCGAGTTGTGAAGGCCAGAACACGTGAAAGTCGCCGCCCGGTTCAAGATTTACCGAACTGGTTTTGAAGGTGCTTTGCGGATCGTTCGGATTTGTCCCGGAGAAATATTCCTGGCCATTCGTTAGTCCGTCGCCGTCACCATCGGCAGAATCATCGGTGATTCCGTAGAAGCTTCGCCACGAGTCGGTAACCCCGTCGCCGACTGAGTCAGGACCGAAGCCGATCGTAGTGCTGCCCCCGGCGTGTTGCCATTTAACGTGCAGAAACTTGGCGGATGCATCGTAAAACCAGCCCAGGCTTGCCGCATTGTAATCGTTTTGCGTCGCATGATGAGTTAGGCGCAGACCGTCGCGTTCCACCCCGGCCGGAGCGGCGTTGGCGAAAATCTTGAGGGTGAATGCCCGCGACGTCGACGAAATGACAACGTTGGTCGTAGTTGCGGCGACCGTGCAATCCGCGGTCGTGCCGTCATATATCGTAAAGTGTGCCGCCGGCGGCCCGGGATAGATCAGCAATTGCAGTGCGCTATCCATGGTACTGATGGCGTTGTTGTTCACGTAGTTCGCGTCGCACAAGGTTTGCGGCACGTTTTGCAGCAGCGGAACGATTGCGCCTTCGCGGACAAACAGCGGCATCTTCGTCGTATCCGCATTAGACCAGACAATTTGCTGTCCGCCGGTGTATTTCGCGTTCGTCCAGAAATCGTACCAATAGCCTGCCGGCAGTTGCACGTTGCGCGCCGTGGACACGGCGGCGTTCATCGGCGCGACGAGCAATTCGTTACCGAAATAGTAGGTGTGTTGAATCTGGGAAAGCAACGGGTCGGCCTGGTTGACCAGGACCAGCGGCCGAATGATGGGCAGCCCATTAACGCTGGCTTCCTTGGCGTAGGTATAAATGTAAGGGAACAACTGCGAGTGCAGCTTGGCGTAAGTGACGTAGTTCGCGAGCGCGGTGGCGCCGTAACCCCACGGGAATTGTTCGAGATTTCCCGTGTTCACATTGCGATGCATTTGCATGAGCGGGGTGAAAGCGCCGTATTGCGACCAGCGCATGAACAAATCGGCCTTGTTAGCTTCGAAGTTGGCGTTTTGGTAGCCGCCAATGTCATGGCCCCAGATGGAATAACCGCTCATGGCAGCGGACACCCCCGAGGTGATGACGCTCTGTAATCCATTACTTTGCGAATAGTTAGGCTGATTATCGCCCGGCCATCCGGCCGGATAAGCGCCCGTCCCGTTGAATCCACTGCGGGCGAACAGAATCCCGTTCGAGCCGAGCACGCTGGAGACGGCTTTATGATATTCAACGCAGTAACCGTTTTGCATTTCCACCCCGGTCCGGCCGTCGAAATAAACCGCGGTCTTCGGAATGTAATCGGGGCCGCCGTTGACGTTTTCGCCGTCATCGGTTTTGAATCCGCCAATAGCCGGTTCGCTGGAGGCGTTAGCAGTTGTTATGTTACTCTGGTTAACGAGTGTCTGAAGCTGGCCGAGCAGCCACGATTTAGCGGCTGGATTGGTGAAATCCACCGGGCTCCCGGTGCCTTTCCACCAACCGACGCTCAACGGCGGGCCGCCGGGTGAACTGCGAACAAAATAATTGTTAGCCGCGGCAAAGGCGTAGTTACCGGATTGCCCGGTGTTTTGTCCGGGAATGCCTTCATTATTCGAGCTGGTGTTGATGAACGGTGTCATCCAGCAAATGACTTTCACCCCGTTTTTCTGAAGGAAGGTCATCATGTCGTTAACCGTGGCGAATCCGCTGTAGGGCTGGCCTTCGTAGGTCCCGCCGGTGCTCCACTGAGTCATGTTCCAGGTGAAATCGTTGTAGGCGACTTCCCAGGGCGAATCGAAAACGAAAACCGAAATCGGGATCCCGCTGGTCAGATGTTTGGTGATGGTATAACGCACTTCGCCGCCGTTATGCCAGATGTCGGACGAAACCCACGTCCCGAAGACCCAGGGTGGCGGCAGATAGGGTCGGCCGGTAACGCCGGTATAACGGCTCAACGCGTCGGTGAGTTTCGGTCCTCCCACGATGTTGAATTTGAGCGTGCCTAACAAGTTTTGAACAACAAACCGGTCGGCGGCGCCGTTGCGCATGTCGAAAAAGCTTTCGGCGCTGGAATCCAAATGCAGGCCGTAACCACGATTACTCAAAAACCAGGATGACGACTTATAGGAAAAATCGTTCTTATCGCCCCCGATGTCCGAAGCCATGATGCGCACTTTTTTTCCCGCCTGATCCAGGGAATTGAACTTCTCTCCGAAACCGTAAAAGTGCTCAGCGTTATCCGACGCGGCCGTGATGTAGGTCTCGATCGGGACCAAACCGTTCCAGTTGATGACTTCGTAGCGGAGAACGCCGGTAGTCAGGAAAGTGAGCCGGCTGGTCACTGCCGTGCCACGGCAATTTTGGGTCAATTCCAGTCCATTGGTGATGGGTGTGACCCCAAGAATTTTGCCGATGTCATAGGTGGTAACGCCTATCTTGATACTCGCCGGCGCAAAGGTGATGACATTGGCGAGAGCGTTGCCATTCAGATCGGGCTCCGCTAACGCGATGTGACCGCTGTCATCGTAAATGCGGCCTTGGAAATTTCCCGAATCGAAAGAGTGATAAGGCGCTCCACCATCGGGCAGGAGCGGGAAGCGGACGATGAAATTGAACGGCGTTGCCTGGGCCACCGATTCCAAATCAGTCGTGTTCGATCCGCCGTCGTTACCGTACAGGTAGGTCGGCAAGTGATCGGTGTATCCAACTTTGACATAATATTGGACGGTGTCGCCAGCGACGAAAGCGGATGAGGGGATAACCCCGGAATGATATTTGTTGTTGCCACTCTGGCTGTGGAAGCTCATGGCCACGCTCGACCAAACCGAGTCGGTGGATTTTTTGTAAAAGACACGACTGGTGCTGGTGGCCTGGTCGCCAACATTGCCGGTCCCCTGGTATTGGTTGCCGTTATAGATGGTGACGTTGTTACCGGGATACACCGCGAAGGGCGCACGCATCGTCGTGCCAGCCGGCTCCTGGTTGATTGGGATGTGCCAGGCATTGCCGATCGTGAGTGGGGGGTTTTGTTGAGTCGTTAGGAGAATGCGGTCGAGCTTGATTCCATCTTCGCGCATCCAGACATTGACCGTTTTGGTTCCGGTGTTCGCGATATTGATCGTAGCCGCGCCCCCGGCCTGTAGAGTGTTGCTCCACTGCCACACATTATATTGATTCAAAGTTACCGCAGTGGCGTTGGCGCCATCGATTCCGATGTAAATTGAATCATCCGTGCTCGCTGCCGCGTAGGCGCGGAACCAGAGGTAATGCGTGCCGGTACTGGTAAAATTGACGCTGAATTGCAGCTCGGGGTTGGCATTCGTCGCGGTTCCAATGTTTGTGCCGTCGTTAGGGAGCGCTTCCATGTAACCGGTGCCGTTAAATCCCGCGGTGGATGAACCGGCACTCCATTGGTGGGACGAACGCGGCCCCAGGTTGGCATCGAAGTTCTCCGCTTCAATCAGAGCAACTCCGTCAGTCTGGTTGACCAATTGGGCGCGGGCCGCGTCGCACCACATCAGTGCGAGCGACAAAACCAGCGGAATACTAAAGCGATGGTGGTTCAAAAGAGCAGGGTTCGGAGAGCTTTGGAAAAACCGGTGCCGATTATGCCACAAACCTTTGGTCCAGGCCAAGATAACAAGGCCGACTCGAGCGGTTTTCGTTCATCTCAGGGCCGGCCATATCGGATGCGGAAAAATTCGCGGGGTATCGCCAGCGAAATAGAGATGCTGCGCATTTGCCCGGTGCTGGGAAAGCCCGGCTGATTCCCCGGCATGTCCCATGTCGTCCAGCTCGCCAGATCCGGACTGACTTCAATGAGCGCCGAACGGTTGGCCGGCTGGATAAAGGTCAGATAGGTCTGGCCGTTCGATGTAATGAGGTCAGGAGCGGCGGGGAAACTACCCGCGCTCTCCGGATCCGTTCCGGCCAGGAATTCGTAATAGTTGGTGCGACCGTCTCCGTCCGGATCAGCTTCCGAGTCAGCGTCCGGGTTGTTCGTCGATCCGAAATGGTCGACCTGCCACTCGGCAAAAGTCTGGCGCTGCGGAAGATCGACATTGATCCAGTCGGTCAACAATTGGATTGCATTCGGATCGAGCTCGTTAGTCGCCAGGGGCGGCATACGCGGAACGCCGTTGCCTTGAATTCGCTTCAACGCCATGGAATGCGCGGTATCGCGAGGAACAACGAATTTGTTTTGGGAATCGCCGCGGTTATCCACCAGCGAACCATTGATCATGTTGGCCGAATCGGTGGGGGTAGTGGCCCGCGCGTCCCAATGGCCTAACGAGGCTCCGCCGGGCTGATGACACTGGACACAATTAACCGCGAAATACGATCGGGCGCGCCATTCCAGACTTTGGTTAGGATCGGTCGACTGCGCGAAAGCGGGCAAATTATTAACCCCGTTAACCGGCGACGCAAAATAGCCGTTATCACTCAGATACTGAATTTGGTTCACCGGTTGGCCGCCGTAGGTGTTGGGCCGATTCAGTTGCCGGGTATTAAAACTAAGCGCGTGTCCCGCTACCGGGGTGTGGCAGGTGCGACATTCATTGCGGCTCGGGTAATGCCACGTTTGCGTGGTCGGGTTGCCTCCCACTATCACGTTGATGACTTCATCCTGGCCGGCTTCCGGCACCAGGTCGGCATCACTGTTGTCCAGCCGCCATTTATAAGTGATGCCGTAATTGCCCGTCGCTGTCTTTACCAGGAATCGGGTTTCCAGCCGGCGGCGAGTAGCCGGATTGCCTCGAGTTGTCTCCAGATCAAAATGTTTGATCCACACCGAGCCGGTTGGAAATGTCCAATTCCCATCCCGGCTGAAGGTCATGGTCGCGGCCGGGTTGGGAATGCTGAACCAGCGGCTCTTGATTGCGTAATCGGACCAGAATGAAACGTTAGGCTCGAAAGCCAGGATACCCGCGTTCGGCGTCAGGTTAGCCAGGTTGGAAAAAGCGCCGGTCTGGGAGAGTAACGCCGGTGGGTTTGTCCCCGAACTTCCGCTGCGCACCAGGCGTTTGATCGTGCCTTCTACGATGTCGGCCAACAAAGGGTCGCCATTCCGTGGATCAACACCGAACGCCACGATATTGGCGTCGGTCGCGAGCAGTGAGTTCGACCAGGTACTCCCGTTTTGGCGTAAAGCCCAGATGCGGCCGCTGATGTAA
>DATFCK010000401.1:0-10993 GCA_035253185.1 Chthoniobacterales bacterium
CCGCTACCTTTCGCATAGCATGTAAACGCGACCTCAGGGTCGCATGCGTGCGAGTCGTTCTCATCCGGCACGCTGCGGGGAGTGCGCGTGACGCCGGTTGCGTGCGCGCGGACTATTCGACTTTTCCCTCCCAGCCTACGCGATGAGTATAACTAGCGACCGGTTAAACCGGTCGCTGATCCTACGGCGGCAAGCTGGCTCTCGAATTCTGACAGAGATCGAGTGGGCGCCGCATCCAAGCCGGCGGAGCAACCTCCGCACTCCCGGCGGTCACGGGATGACCTCCACACGGCAAAAGTCAATCGCCGCCACCTTTGGGTGTCGGATGTAGACGCGACCTCCCGGTTGCGCGACTCACGATCAAGCGACGGGCGTTTGCTTTTTCTTTTACACAATCGGAAATCGACATTCGGATATCCCGAATATCCCCCTTCTGCCATGGCGATTGAGGTCAATCGCCGCTACCGATGTCTGCGAAATCGGCAGTTAATATATATTGACCGCTAACGAGATTTCTGACGGAATCCCGCCATGATCAAATCTCGCATTGCAGTAGTCACGATGGCTCTGTCGGTTATGGCGGCAGCAGCCTCCTTTGGGGCTAGTCCGCACATGGGGACCTGGAAACTGAATGAGGGCAAATCAAAGCTGGCTCCAGGCATGGGCCGGAATGACACCGTTACGTACGAGGCGCAGAAAGGGGACAAGATTAAGATCACCGTAGACGGCGTCGACAAGGATGGAAAACCGACGCACAGCGTTTGGGTGGGCAAGTTCGACGGCAAAGCTTACAAGGTAAAAGGAAATCTGCCTTACGACATGGTGGCTTACAAGGTGGTCAACGACCGGACTAACGACATCACGGCGATGAAGAACGGTAAAACCGCCTGGACGGGAACGATCAAAGTCGCTGCCGATGGCAAATCACGAACGGTGACCGTTCAGGGGACACACCCGGACGGGAAAAAGTTTAAGGGCAAAGTTTTTTACGACAAGTCGTAGCCGGAATCGACAGTACGGAAGTCAGCCCTCAACGAGCCTTCGCGGTGTCAATGTTTTGCCGGCCGCTGCGGCGGCCGCACGCGCTAATTGCTATTGACGTCTAGTGTCCTTTCTGTCGGAATTCGCGGCATGATCAAATCTCGAATTGCAGTAGTAACTTTGGGCCTGTCGGTTATGGCGACGGCAGCCTGTTTTGGGGCGAACCCGCATGTTGGGACATGGAAGGTCAATGAAGCGAAGTCGAAGCAGGCGCCGGGAATGGGCAAGACGAACACCGTTGCTTACGCCGAAAAGAAAGATCAGATACAGGTGACGGTAGATGGCGCGGATAAGGACGGTAAACCGACGCACGGTGTCTGGAAGGGCAAAGCCGACGGCAAAGCTTCCAAGGTTAAGGGCAATCTGGCCTGGGACAGCATGGCCTATAAAATGGTGGATGATCGAACTTACGATATTACCGGGATGAAAGATGGGAAAGTATCGTGGACTGGCCGGAGCACCGTTTCGAAAGATGGCAAATCGCGCACGCTAAACATGAGCGGTACCGGCGCGGACGGGAAGAAGTTCAAAGCCAAGGTCGTTTACGACAAACAGTAGGGCTCGGTAGGCTGCGTTCGGGCGACGTTTCTCGTTAGCCAAGAATACGGCGGGCAGTAAATTGTTAGGATAGTTAACACGTTACAACGGGTTATGCCGGCGCGGCAGCATGCCGCGCCGGCAGTTTGTAAAGAATCTGCGGCAAGGGAAGCGGTGAGCTTCCCCGGGAAGGCTAAAGCGACGAGACGTCGCTTCTACTTAATCGGGCATACCACGGACGGACTGGGTAGCGCACTCGTCTCGAGTGTTGGCGAAGTTGTCTCGAGTTGGGTGACTTTAACAGATTGTTTCAACGAGACGCCGAAACTGAACACGCGCGTACGCCCGAACGCGGTGGCGCCAGCCGTGCCTGCGCGTCATTGACTCGAACTGGATAGGCGGCCCGATCTGACTACGTTTGCCGGCGCTGTAATCGTGAACTCATATGACAAAGGTCGATGAATGGCCACGCATCGCCGTGGTCGGCGCCGGCGCGGTGGGTGGGTATTTCGGTGGGATGTTCGCGCAAGCCGGGGCGCCAGTGGTGATGATCGGCAGAAAACCGTTTGTCGAGGCTGTCAGTCAGCATGGTCTGGTAATCGATCGCTCGGAGTCGCGTGATCGCATCCCGGTTGAGGCCACAACTGAAATGAGCGCCGTGCGCGATGCGTCGCTCGTTTTGTTCAGCGTAAAATCCACCGATACCGAATCGGCGGCGCGACAAATGGAATCGTTTCTGGCTTCGGACGCGATCGTCATTTCAATGCAGAACGGCGTGGACAACGTCGAACGAATTGGGGCAGTCACGAATATCCCGGCGGTCCCGGCCGCGGTTTACATTGCGGTGTCGGTCCCGGAGCCGGGCCAGATAAAACATCTCGCCCGGGGTGATATCGTTGTCGGGCCGCCTAACGACATTACAAAACAAGTTGCCGAAATCTTTGGTCGCGCCGGGATCGGTTGCGAAATATCGAACAACATCGAAGGCGAAATGTGGATTAAACTTCTCTGTAACTGCGCGCTTAACCCGATCAGCGCGCTGGGCCGGGCGCAATACGGCCAGATCGCCGGGAGCAGTGACGCCGGCCGGTTGATGCGAGCCGTTGTGGAGGAGGTTTTAGATGTAGCGCGAGCAGCGAAAGTAGCTCTGCCTAACATCAATGACACCAGCGCCGGAATGGCGGCAGCGATGAAGATCGCGACGCAAATGGCGGGGGCACTGTCGTCCACTGCTCAGGATCTGAATCGCGGACGGCCTACCGAAATTGACTCGTTAAACGGCTACATCGCGCGGCGTGGGGAAGAACTGGGAGTGAACGTTCCGGTTAACCACGCCCTGTTTACTTTGATAAAATTGGCGGAGCAACAGGGCGGAACCTGATTTCTCAGGAGATAACTGATGTAATTGACTGAGGCCGAACTCTGGTCTTCCGATTTGCGGTGGCGAGACGCGATCCAAGTCCGCGAAATAACCCACCAACAGGCAATGCCCGCCCGTCTCGTTGGATCTGTCCGTAGATCCGCCAGGCTAAATGCGCGGCGATGTTATAATCGCTAAAATTTTCCAGTGGCGACACTGCAATCGTGCGTCACTTGTCAGGATTGGGGCGCGAGCGACGCCACAATCTTCTCAAAACGTGGATCACCACGCAGTGGTTCCCAGTACGGATGCAGTTTCAGATTTCCGTAACTCAAAGTGCTTGGAATCTTGAGCGTTGCCGCGATTTGCTCGAGGGCCAGATCCTTCTGGTCGCACCAGGCATAAATTACCCCGAGATACTTCACCAACTCTGCGCCGTCGACCGCGTCTTTGGTAATGGGTAACAACTCCAGCGCGTGACGTCCCTCACGAACCGCCTCCTGCTTATCGCCAAGAACGGCGTCAATCATTCCAAGGACCATGAAGTTTGGGCCGTAGTTAGGCTCCCGGCTGACGCTATCCTGAAGTTCTGTCCGAGCCGTCAGGAAAGCATTTCGTGCCGCAGCCTCGTCTCCTCGTAACCGAGCGGCCCATCCGTCGCACCATGAACGCGGAAAATTAAGATCAACTGATGTTCCCCTCGGCGGCATTATGGCTACGACTTCCGCGGCTGCAGCCGAATCTCGTTCGCACATTGAAAGGTAAAACCACTGGTCAGCGAGATCCCGCGCCGATGCGCGATCTTGTTCCAATCGTTTATTGATGAGCTGGTGCAACGGGCCAGAATCGCCCTTCCATTCGAGGTCTACCAGAGCGCGGGTGACGCGGGTGTCGAGATCATGAGGGGCCAACGCCAGCGCCCGATCCAGCGCCGCAGCCATCGAATTGAATTTTCGGAATTCCTGGTAACTGAGGGCGATCTGCTGCAGGATCAGAAAATTTTGGGGATCGAGTCCAAGAGCCCTTTGCAGACCTCGCGCGGATTCAGTCCATCGTCCCTGGCGACGATCGATGTACCCGGCTAACTGAAAGATTTGGGAGTTGTTTGGGACGGCGTGCTCAGCCAGCGCAAGTTCGGTTCGCGCCTGATCATAGTCGAGATGACAACGGTAGAGGAATTCAGCGCGAGCGAGATGTGTCGACGGCGCGTCGGGGCGCAGACGAACCGCGTTGTCGAGCGCACTCTTGGCCGCGGCCAGAGCCGCGGGGGTGTGATCAAAACCAAAGAAGTATAACTGACTGCGAGCAGCCAATAACTGGCAGTAAGCGGCATGAAAATTTGGATCCCGCGCAATCGCCTGGTCGAGCAGTCGGACCGCTTCCACTAATCTTTCATTGATTTGCGCGCTCATGGTGTTTCCGGCAATCAATGCTTTCGCCTGCAAATACGAACCGTAAGCGGTGAGGTCCTCAGTCGGCTTCAGCTCGATTCTCTTTCTTTCCGCGACTGAGATAGTCACCTGAAGCTGCACAATGATTTTTCGTGCGATGTCGCTGACAATTTCAAAGACCTCACGAGCGGGACGGTCGAACGTTTGTTGCCAGACGACAGCACCGGTGCCGCCGTCGGTTAGCTGAACGCTGACATTCATTCTTTCACCGCTACGGCCGACCTTTCCTTCGAGGATATAGGTGACACCTAACGTCTGGGCGATCTCACGCAGGTTGCGAGGCTGCCCGGCGGTATAACCATTTACCGAAGTGCTGCTGATAACTTTAAGGTCAGCGACTTTCGACAGGGTGGTCAGAATTTCGGTCTGGACGCCGTTAGCCGGGAACGAATTGTTATCCGCTGCGGTCGGGCCCTCGAATGGGAGAACGGCCACACTTTTCTCGGGCAGGAAGGCCAGACCGTCGCTACCTGAGCCGGCGCGTGAGGTAATCAGCAGCGGAACGAGCCGGTTGGATAGCATCCACAACGCCGAAGTGGCAACGATCGCAAACAAGATTAGCAAACCCGGGGTTGCCAGACGCCTAACCGTAAACCCGGAATGGTCTTCCGCTTCAGCGTTCGGCGCTATTTGATGCCCGATCGCGGCGAGCTTCGCCGGGTTCCTGGCTTCAGGCGGATGAACAATCATCTTTCAAGTGGGTGGTTCTATGGTCTCGAGCGGGCCGAGCCGATGCTTTCACGCGGGCCAGGCCTAACCTTGCCGAGCAAAATGCGTTCCGCTGGAGAGCGGTTCGCCGGGCGCCATCCGCCTCGCTCCTCTACTCTGAACGGCCTCCGGGGCGGCCAGAATTTACCCCGATCGGCTCAAAAATAGCTTTCCCAACGAGCTTTTGAGACGGGCTGAATCGACACCCTTGAGCGCACTACAGAACTTCCGCGACCGGCCGATCCGCCAGAAAATCACCGCCATTGTGATTGTGATCGCGGGGGCGGTGCTGCTTCCGGCATTTTTCGCCCTTTTTGGCTTTCAAGTTTACACCCTGAAACAGGCCTCGCTCCACGAGCTGGTGGTGATGGGAGAGATGACAGCGCACAACTGCACCACCGCGGTGATGTTCAAGGATGCGGATGTGAGCGCCCAAATTTTGGGTGGATTGAAGGCGATGCCCCAAATTGTCAGCGGCCAGCTGGAGCTCGAGGACCACCAGCGGCTGGCTTCCTTCGGGACCTATCAGGATCAGGCCGAAATCAAAGCATCCCGGTTAACATCGGGTTTTCAGTTTAACGGCGACCGTATTCTCCTGGCCCAGCCGGTAATGGTGGCAGGAAAACGAGAAGGCACGCTTTATCTTTTGGCAGACTTGCACGCGATGACGGCGCAGTTGCTGACGCTGTACAGCGCGATCTTCGCTTTGATTTTGGCTGTTTCTCTCCTCGCCGCATTCATCCTTTCGAGGAAATTTTTACATTTCCTTACCGATCCAATTCTGAGGCTGGCCGGCGCGGCCCGAACTGTTGCCGAGCATAACGACTATTCGGTGCGTGCGGTGAAATCGTATGACGACGAAGTGGGAGTGCTGACTGATGCGTTCAACCAGATGTTGGCGCAGATCCAAACCCAGGATAGTGCCTTGCGTGAGAGCGAGGAAAAATTGGCGCAATCGCAGCGGATCGCACATCTCGGACACTGGGAACGCGATTTAATCTCCCAGCGCATCCATTGGTCAGACGAAACTTATCGCATCTTCGGGCTACAACCCGGGCAAACTGGTATCGATGGTGATCACTTTCAAGATCTGATTCATGCCGATGATCGCGACAAGGTTACGAACGCCATTGCCCGTGCGGCAGCCGGCGAAGTGCGCTACGACATGGAATACCGGGTTGTTAGGCCCGATGGCGAAATACGTTTTGTTCACAGCCAGGGGGACCTGGTGAAGGACGAGTCCGGTCAACCGCGCCACCTGTTTGGTACGGTGCAGGATATTACGGAACAGAAGCAGTCGGAGGAGGCGTTGCGAAAAGCCGAACAGAAGTATCGAGAGATCTTCGAGAACTCGATCGAGGGCATTTTTCAAACTACGCCCGAGGGCAGATATCTTAGCGTCAATCCGACGCTGGCCCGAATGTATGGATATGACTCGGCGGAAGAACTGATCTCGAGCGTAACCGATATCGGACGAACGGTGTATGTGGATCCGGGGATGCGTCGGGAATTCGAACAACTGGTTGAGAAGCACGGATTCGTGAAGCTGTTTGAATATGAAGTATACCGCCGGGACGGCACTAAAATGTGGATTTGTGAAAATGCCCGGGCGGTTAGGGGCGACAACGGAGAAATTAGTTACTATGAGGGCACGATTGAAGACATAACGCATCGGAAGCGAGTTGAGGAAATAGAACGGGTTAACAAAGCCAAAAATGAATTCCTCTCCCGTGTCAGTCATGAATTGCGAACGCCCTTAAACGCAATTCTGGGCTTCAGCCAACTGCTGGAGCGCCAAAATCCGAGTGAATCGCAAAAGATTCGAATCCGTTACATCATTGACGCCGGAAAACATCTTCTCCAGCTCATTAACGAAGTGCTTGATATCAGCCGGATCGAATCAGGACGGCTGGAATTATCGCTTGAGCCGGTTGGAATTGTGAACGCTCTCACCGAGGCGCTTGACCTGATGCGCCCACTTGCCGTGGCGCGCAGTATTCATTTGCCCACCGCGGCCGGTTTCGACCGAACCCTTTTCGTTAAGGCGGATCAACAGCGCTTCAAACAGGTCCTGCTCAATTTATTGACCAACGCAGTAAAATACACGCCCGTTGCCGGAAACGTAACCATTTCCTGCCTAACCGATATGCAGGGCCGAGTCCGCATATTTGTTACCGACACCGGAGCCGGGATTCCGCAGGAAAAGCTTGATCGTTTGTTTATGCCGTTTGAACGGCTGGGCGCCGAACAGTCGAACGTGGAAGGGACCGGTCTCGGACTGGCCCTTTCTCAGCGGCTGATGCAGGCAATGGGCGGCTCCATCGGCGTGAAGAGCAAGGTAGGCGAAGGCAGCACATTCTGGCTTGAACTACCGCGCGCGGAGTTGCCGGCGCCGGAGATTTCGCCGACCCGGAAAACGGAACCGGAAAGCAAAGAGCGAGGTCTCACCCCACACCGCAGGGTCCTTTATATTGAAGATAATCTTTCCAATGTTTCGCTGGTTGAGCAATTGCTGGAGGAGAGGCCCGGTATCGAATTGCTGCAGGCCCATCAAGCTGAGGCCGGTCTTACCTTGGCTCAGCAGCATTTGCCCGACCTGATTCTTCTCGATATTCATCTGCCGGATCTCGATGGCTGCGCCGTTCTTACCCGGCTCAAGGCATCGAAATCGACTCGTGACATTCCGGTTGTTGTCGTTAGTGCGGATGCGACCAGTCGTCAGGTAAATCGGCTCATGACCGCGGGGGCCACCAGTTATCTAACCAAGCCGTTAGACGTCGGCGAATTTTTCCGTGTCTTGGACAAAACTACCGCCGTTAGTGACCGTAAAAATCGGCGCGAACCGGCATTCCCTGCCAGCAATCCAGCGGAGGTCCCGAACCCGGCATGACAACATCAAACGAGTGGTACCACGATTCGGCTGATGTGGCCAAAATGAAGATTCTTATCATCGATGACGAACCGTTGAACGTAGAATTGCTCAAGGAAATCCTGCTGGAGAATGGCTACACCAACATTGAGGCGCTTACCGATTCGAAAGTTGCCCTCGAGACCTGCACACATTCTCAGCCCGATCTGATCCTGTTAGACCTGATGATGCCGCCTCCGGACGGTTTCGCGGTTTTGGATTCGTTAAGAGCCGACTATTTTCAAACTTTTCTGCCTATCATCGCGCTAACCGCCGATACCACTGGCGAAACGAGGCGCCGCGCACTCGACGCGGGAGCTACCGACTTTCTTACCAAGCCGTTCGATCACACCGAGGTGGTTTTGCGGATTCGAAATCTCCTCCGAACGGTGCGGGCCCACCGGCTTTTGGATAATCAAAGGGCGGCATTTGAAGACGCCCTTCGCGAACGGACGTCCGAGTTGCGAGCCACCATTCTCGAACTACAACGAGCCCGCCATCTTCCTCTCCCGGAAAAACCGCACCCCTGATTAGCGAAAAGACTCCTGGGTTTCCGAAAAACATTCATCCGCCGGTGGATGCTATTCCGGAAGGCGAGCGTAGCGTTGTCGCCAGTTGGCAGTCGCGAGTTGGCCTCGGCCGCGGCCAGCCGGAATTGCTCCGCCCCGTGTACAATGTGTTTACCGCGCCGGAACTGCCCGAAAGAATTAGATGCGCAGCCCGCGCCCGATCTGCGAGGGTGGAACGAACCGAAGCCGACGCGCGCTCAAAATTTTCCACGAATCCTTGTTCGGCACCAGCGCGTAAAGGACAGCCTGGGATTGCCGGTTAGGCCCGAAAACAACCACGGTCATGCTGAGGCCACCGCGCTCCCCTTTTACCGAACCGAGTTCTACCCGCGTATTCGGGAATCGTGTTGCCGCGTCAGCGCGAACGACTTCTTCCAATTGCGCAAAACTCAGTCGGTGAAGGTCGATCGATGCAAACTTGTAATCGCTTTCCAGCTCGCCGGCAGCTGACGCCGACAATCCCAGCGCACCGTCGAGATCATCTCGCGCCACCGAAACCCAACCGCCGGCGCACAGAGCTGCAGCGACCAGGAGGATCAGGCAGCGAAGTGAAGAGTTCATGAAGATTCGGCCAAACGACGCAGGTATTGAAAGCTGTAGATTCCGGTATTATGTCCGTCGGCCCATTGCGGTTGCAATGCATAACCGCCAACGAGGCTGAACCCGCTAAGCTGGAAGCTGTTTTCGGTGTAGGTCACATTTGGGCGATAAACGTTCCCCAGCACATCCGGTTCCCCGCCACAGCCGGCGCACGGGCAAGCCCGGCGGAGAAGCTCCAGTTCAAGGAACGATTCGGTGCCATCGCTCCACTGGATGGCTAGCTCGTTCCCGATCTGCTGGATGTTTGCCGGCTCCAAAGACACGACCTTCACCCTAACCATGGTAGCCGGTCGCGGCAATGCTCAGCAAACGCCGCTGTATGTATAGTGAGGCTGCTTCGAGCGGGTAAGCTCGCAAGGAGCCCCTACGATTTTTTGGTCAACACCAGTTCCCCGGATTTGGCATGGCCGATCGTGAACACATAGGCGTGCCCTTTTTCCGCGGTCATCTCTACCTTGTTTTCTCTTTGACCGGTGGTGTTAGGCCTTGGCATCACCGAGATCACGTGTTTCCCAGGCGAAAGGGTTCCCTGGTAACGGCTGCCTTTCAGCAATGTTTTGACACGCTTTCCGTCGATTAAAACATCTACGTCGACTCCGCTGCCAACCGAGGGCGTTCGGCTAATGGTTATAGTGCTCCCGGCTTCGGTGCTTTGCGCCGCCGCCTTATCCGATTTCTTGGCTTCGCCGTAAGAGGTGGCGGCAAAGCAAACCAGCGCAAACCCCACGGCGACCGATTTGCATACGATATTTTTTCCAAAGTGATTGCGTTTCATATTTTTGATTACTCCAGCTAGTTCATCTGTTTGTATACCGAATTGGCGATGGTGAAAGATAAATATTCCGGCCCCGGGCGAAAAATGGAGGATCACCGGTGTTCGATCGTTGAAATCAAGGCTTTTTGTCTATGCCGGGTCGATAAATTCCAGATCTTCCCGGCTGGCCTTATCCCGCTTTGGCCGCACTCGCTCCCCGAAAATCGCGGTTCCGACCCGGACCAGGGTGGCGCCTTCCTCAATCGCCACACCGAAGTCGTTAGTCATGCCCATCGAAAGCTGCGGCAGGGATAACTGAAACGTCTGCTGCAGATCATCGCGCAACTGGCGCAGCTCAACGAAGAACTGGCGGGACGCTTCTGCTTCCGCAGCCAGCGGCGGAATGGTCATCAAACCTTCAATCGTTAGGCGAGGAAGTTCCATCAGCGACTCCATGTCCCGCTGGAGTTGATCCGGCTTGAATCCAAATTTACTCCCCTCGCCCGCTACATTCACTTCCAACAGCACGACCGGACGCGAGCCCGACTCGTCGGCAATGCGATTCATGTCGCGGGCCAGGTCTAACGAGTCGATCCCGTGAAACAACTCAAACAACGGTAACGCGTGCCGGATCTTGTTTTTTTGCAGGTGCCCGATGAAATGCCACCGCAGGTTCGACGGTAGCTCCGGAATCTTTACCCGTGCCTCCTGGACGCGACTCTCCCCAAAAACCTGCTGTCCGGCTTGGATGGCTTCGCGGACGCGGGACGCATCGTGGGTTTTCGAAACCGCGACCAGTTCGATATCATCGAGTGATCGCCCCGATCTTTGCGCGGCCGATGCCATTTGTTCGCGAACGCGCTCCAGGTTTTCGGCGATCGACGTCATACCCAAAGGCTATGCAAATCCGTGCGCGTGACGAAGGATTTCTGGGGAGCGCACGCTTGCAGGGTGCGGGTGACTCCGAAAGCTTTCACGAGTCACGAAATTTTCAAAGATTGTTGCGGCAAAATGCTGCGACCGGCACACCCGAGGTGTGCGCTCCCCGGAAGTCTGCAATAACGT
>DATFCK010000402.1:0-2492 GCA_035253185.1 Chthoniobacterales bacterium
ATATGAAATCCAGAGTGGGACTTCGATGTGCCGCAGCACATCATCGCCTGCCATCCGCGACTTTCTCTTTCCGCGCAAATTTTTGAACACACTGGTGAAAATCTCCGGCTTCCCGGCCAGCGCGACCAGCGAGCCGACCACCATCATGGTGACGCCCCACCAAAGCGACCACTGATTGACAATCTCAATCCGGCTAAGCGCGACTGTCTCGCCGTTAGGCCCGATTCGGGTGGCGATATCGCCGCGCGCGATCATCCACGGCGCCAGCACGAAAAAGTTTACCGCCGTCCCGAGCATTACGCTCGTAGCCACCCGAATTCCCATTAGTCCGCCCACGCCAAACATGGCCGCATCCAGTCCGAGGCGCAGACCGAGCGTGCGAAAATCAGTCCCGAGAATCTTCGGCACCAGAAGCTGGTACTTCGCTGCCAACAAGTAATAGTAATGATCGATACGTTCGTGAAAATGCCATGGTTCCTTCCAGCCAAGCACCCGATCGAACCGCAGCAGGTTGAACTGAAAAGCGCGCTGCAATCCTTCGCTAACCAGGAATTGATAAACGGCGGTTAGGCCAGCCGTGAGACTGAGCACTTTCGCTTTGAAAATACCTTCTCCGCCCGCGCCATGATAAAGCGCATCGAGCACTACGCCGCAGGCGCGTCCTTCGGGAAAGGGAAGTTGATCTTCATTAATAAAACGGCGCTTAAGCGGAAAGGCCACCAGCACGCCCACCAGTGACATGATGGTCATCCAAATCACGATGTGCCACCTGGGCAGGATGACGTTGGTGACCATCATGTAAGCGGCGAGGCTGGACGTTAGGGGCACCGTCATATATCCCGCCGCAGTAGCGATCGATTGCATCGCGTTATTCTCGAGAATAGTAAAATCCTTGCCCAAGCCGACGCGCGAGAGCAAACGGAACATGGCGAAGGCGAGAATGACAGAGGTTAGGTTAACGCCAAGGGTGACACCGGTTTTGCCGGCGATGTAAAGGTTGGTGGCCGACAGAATACCGCCGAGAAAAAAACCGGTAATGCCCGAACGGACGGTCAGTTGCGGCAAATCGCCGCGATAAACATTCTCAAACCACCACCGATCCTTCTGACCCCGACTCCACGTTCGAGTTTGTTCATCGGTTAGATGGGCCAGCGCCATGACAATTAATCGGCTTGGTTCGACTCAGACACGCCGGGCAAGCCCATGGTGAAACTCGGCCATCACGTCACTATCGAGAAACTAATATTGACGGGCAAACGCGCCATTCGAGAAGATGACCCGGTTACACAAATCTACCTTCGATCCCATGAATGAGCGGCTCCTTTATTCTGCCTTCTTCCTTGGAGTCGCGGTGTTACTAGTGCCGGACATCCCGGCGCAAGTTTCTTATTCAACGCCTGGCAACCTCTACGAACAAAACTTCGATAGCCTCGCACAAACCGGAACCGCCAATACCTGGACAAACAACACCACTATAGCGGGATGGTATTCCACCCGCACCACCTACCGGGCAGGTTTCGGCTTTGACACCGACGGCGCCCTTTATTCTTTTGGGTCGACTGGCGACTTCGCTTCGGACCGCGCGCTGGGAACGCTGCCCACCAATGCCACCGGAGACATTATTTTTGGTGTGCAGTTGGTTAACAATACCGGCAGAATGCTCACTTCCTTCATTCTTGATTGGACTGGCGAGCAATGGCGCAACGGCGGAGGCGGTTTCCAAACTCTCGTCGCGCAGTATTCGTTCGACGCAACCAGCCTAACCACGGGAACTTGGACATTTATGATCCAGTTTGTCTCACCGAAAACCGGCGGAATGTTTCCCACCGACCTCGATGGTAACCATCCCGACAACAGCGATCCACTTGGAACCGCCGTCTCGTCCATTAGCTGGCTGAACGGCACCTCGCTTTGGATTCGCTGGTTTGATAACAATGATTCCGGAGCTGATCACGGCCTCGCCGCTGACGATATTATTTTTTCCGCGGCGCCGGAACCGTCGATCCGCACCGCTACTCTGAACGGTTCCAACTTCAGTGTGAGCATCAACAGTTATATTGGGCATTCGTATCAGCTTCGGAAGTCTGCGATCCTCGACCCAAATTCGTTTACCAACGTGGGCTCTCCCCAACAGGGCAACGTCGGCGCGGTTCGAACGTTCACCGATCCAAACGCGGTGCAAGCGATGGCGTTCTATCGTATTGCGGTTGATCCATAATCAGTCGATACCTTCAATAACCGGTGTGTCGCCAGCGCTTTGTGTCGGAAGGATCGCGGGCGTTGAAGGTTGAATTTGAAGGGAAATTCGGCACCTTAAGCGGCGGCTTTTTAGCCCAAAGTGGACAGTCGGTGGAACGCGTCTGACCGGCGCCTTAGTGAGATAACGGGGAAAACTTGATTTTCTCTCAACTCTCAACCATCAACTATCAACTTCTTTTGGGGGGTATAGCTCAGTTGGTAGAGCGTCTCGTTCGCAATGAGAAGGTCAGGGG
>DATFCK010000403.1:0-2372 GCA_035253185.1 Chthoniobacterales bacterium
TCGGAGCGGCCGGTTTGACGTTGCTGGTGCTCATCGCACTCAATCTCTTCCGGGTAACCCGGCTGTGGCCATATCTTATCGTGGGCGTAGTTCTATGGTACTTTGTTCATGAGTCTGGCGTTCACGCCACCATAGCCGCGGTTGCGCTGGCGATGACGGTCCCGAGCCGCACCCGCATCAATTCAGCCGAGTTTTCAACCCGGGCTCGCCGGTTGCTCGATCGATTCGATGAGAAGGATACGGGCGACCACGCGGTTCTCACCAGCAAAGGCCAACAGGACACTCTGTTCGCGCTCGACAACGCCCGCGCTGCGGTGGCTGCGCCCGTTCTTACTCTCGAACAATCGTTGCATCGCTTCTCCGCATTCGTAGTGATGCCAATTTTCGCTTTTGCCAACGCCGGCGTGCAATTGGGAGGGCCATTGAAGCACCGGGAGATTGCGATCGGCATTCTGGCCGGATTGCTTATCGGAAAGCCGCTTGGAATTATGGCCGCGTCGTGGCTGGCGGTGAAACTTCGTCTCGCCAGATTACCGAAAGAATCGTCGTGGCGGTTGTTACACGGAGTCGCATGGCTCGGCGGCATCGGCTTTACCATGTCGCTTTTCATTGGGATGCTGGCGTTTGACGATCCACTTTCGATCGCGACCGCAAAGAAGGCGATTTTCAGCGGCTCGCTGGTGGCCGGTTTAATCGCCGCCGTCGTGCTGCATAAGGTAACCGCCTCGAAACCAACGGGGGCACCGGATCCGCGCCCGATCGAGTGAAATACAAACTCGCGTTTCGGGCGGTCTGATTTCAAGCTGATTGGATGCAGGACAACCTCACCCCGATGATGCAACAGTACCATCGGCTGCGGAAAAGTATTCCGCCCGATACCCTGTTGCTCTTTCGTCTCGGTGATTTTTACGAACTATTTTTCGAGGACGCGAAGGAAGCCTCGGGGTTGTTGAATGTCGCGCTGACCAAACGCAACACGGTGCCGATGTGCGGGGTGCCGTATCACGCGGCTCAAAGTTATATCGCCAAGTTGATCAAGGCCGGCAAACGGGTGGCCATTTGCGACCAGACCAGTGAGCCGCAGCCGGGCAAAATTGTTTCGCGCGATATCACCCAGATCATCACCGCCGGAACAGTCAGCGAACTGAATCTGCTCGATGCCAAGCGGGCAAATTATCTCGGCGCGGTTTATCAGCATAACGGTTCCTACGGCTTCGCCTATGCCGACCTAACGACCGGTGAATTTCGACTCAGCCAAAGTGCGACTCGTCAGTCGCTGCTGGACGAGCTGGCACGGGTCGCCCCTTCGGAATTGTTAGTCAGCGATACCCAACAGAACGAACTGCCTGGCCTCAACGGGGCGCTTTCCTACGACGGTTATGCCTTTTTACCGGAGCAGGCGACTTTCACCCTGTGCGAGCACTTCAAAACCAAATCGTTGGACGGATTTGGTTGCGGCGAAATGCCGGCTGCGGTGGCCGCAGCGGGCGCGATCATTCATTACCTTAAACATCAGCTCCGACGCAAAATCGATCATCTGACTTCGCTGCGATGTGATGCGTCGGCGGAACTGGTTGTGCTCGATGCGGCGACCCAGGCCAACCTCGAACTGGTGGATTCCCGAACCGCGCGAGACGCGAGCTTGTTTTCGGTCCTGGATCGCACATCGACTTCCATGGGCGGCCGGAAATTGCGCTCGTGGATTTTGAGGCCGCTGCGCGACCTGCGCGAACTGGAATGCCGGCAACAAATGATTGCCGATTTATTGCGCGAGCCGGATTTGCTGGGCTCGATTCGGAATGAGTTAAAGGCCATCCGCGATTTGGAACGGGCGGCCGGCCGATTGAGCCAGGCTTCCGGTAACGCCCGCGATCTGGTGGCCCTGAAGACCTCCCTCGAACAAATCCCGAATTTAAAACGCGAACTCGGAAAGCTCATCGAGCGTAACGAATTCGGGACCGGTCGCGAGGGCCTTCCCGCCGGACCCGACGGTGAGTTTTCATCGCTGGCCACGCGTTTGCAAAACGAGATCGAAGCGTTACCGGCGCTCTCGCAAAAGTTAAGCCAGGCGGTGATGGACGATCCGCCATTGGCGTTGAAAGAGGGCGGCATTTTTCGCGATGGTTTTGATTCCGATCTGGACGAGTTGAGGAGCGCATCACGCGAAGGCAAGAGCTGGATCGGCGAACTGCAGGAACGCGAGATCAACACTACCGGGATCAAATCGCTCAAGGTGCGATTCAACTCGGTGTTCGGCTATTTCATCGAGATCACCAAAAGCAATCTCGACAGCGTGCCGGATCATTACATCCGCAAACAAACAACCGTCGGCGGCGAACGATTTGTCACGCCCGAGTTGAAGGAGATGGAAG
>DATFCK010000404.1:0-9148 GCA_035253185.1 Chthoniobacterales bacterium
AAGTGATGCAGAGGTGGAGTAATCGAACCGATGCGTTAGAGTTTGCGGCACTACTCCATTACTTCAACATTCCAATACTCCATTTCTGATGGCTGCTGACGTTCGCGTTCGTTTTGCTCCTTCACCGACTGGTTACCTGCACATTGGCGGCGCCCGGACCGCGTTGTTTAACTGGATCTTTGCCCGCCACCAGGAAGGCCAGTTCGTTCTGCGTATCGAAGATACCGATCGCTCGCGCAATACCGAGGAAGCCGCGGCCGCGATTTACCAGGGACTTGAGTGGCTGGAGCTAAATTGGGATGAAGGCCCTCACGTCGGCGGAAATTTCGGACCCTACTTTCAGAGTGAGCGCGAT
Organism: Chthoniobacterales bacterium; assembly: GCA_035253185.1. Classification (GTDB taxonomy): domain Bacteria; phylum Verrucomicrobiota; class Verrucomicrobiia; order Chthoniobacterales; family UBA10450; genus DATFCK01. Next base: position 356 of record DATFCK010000404.1, read on the forward strand.
GATATTTATGAGCGCTACCTCAAAAAACTTCAGGCTGGTGGATATATTTTCGAAGAGCACGGCGCGATGCGGTTCCGGTCACCGCGAGAACACGTCGTGGTGGAAGATGTGGTTTGTGGGAAGATTGATTTTGACCTAACGAACCCCGGCACGCACCCGGATATGACGCTGCGCCGGGCTGACGGCACCTGGATATTCCACTTTGTAAATGTAGTCGACGATATCGAAATGCGGATCTCGCACGTAATCCGGGGCGAAGATCATCTTTCCAACACTCCCAAGCACATTGAACTCTATCGCGCGCTCGGCGCGACTCCCCCGCGGTTCGCCCACATACCACTGATTTTGAATAGCGACGGTTCCAAGATGAGCAAACGCGACGAGGGGGCGCGCCTGGGCACGTATATCGAACAGGGATATGCGCCCGAAGCGGTGCGAAATTATCTATGCCTGTTAGGCTGGTCGCCCAAGGACAATCGGGAGAAGATCGAGATTGATGAAGTAATCCGGTTGTTCGAACTGGAAAAGGTCCACCGGCGCAATGCCGCATTCGACTTTGATAAATGTTACTGGCTTAACGGCCAGTATGTTGCCCAGATGCCGCTGGCGCGTTTTGTCGAATTGGGTCGTCCGTTCCTGCAAAAGGCGAACATCGTCGTTACCGACGAAACTTATTTGCAGCAAGTGCTCAAGATCGTGCAAGGCAAGGTCAAACTCTTCCGCGATCTTCCGGAATGGACCGCCTACTTCTTCACCGAGGATTACCCGTTTGATCCGGCGGCGTTTGAGAAAGTTTTCGGAAAACCGGAGGCGGCGTCTCGATTAGCCGCGGTAGCGGATGCGTTCGCCCAATCGCCGGCCTGGGATGCGGCATCGTTAGAATCGATCCTCAAGGGTCTGACTGAAAAACTCGGATGTAAGATCGGGGATTTGGTCCATCCGGTTCGCATCGCCGTGAGCGGGCGCGCGGTGGGGCCGAGCCTCTATCACATGCTGGAAGTCATGGGAAAAGATCGAGTCCTGGCCAGATTCGAGCGCACCAGCGCAAGGCTTCTGGAACAATCGGGCGCGGCCTCCTGATCGGAAAGAGTTAAGCTGTTAACGCGGCCGGTTAGGCTTTTTTTCCTGAGTTTTGGCCCAGGTATCTTTGAGTGTGATTGTCCGGTTCCAGACCTGTTTCTCGGAGGTGGAATCGGAATCGAGGGTGAAGTAACCGAGCCGTTCGAACTGGTAACGTTCGCCCGGGCTCGCCGATTTCAATGCCGGTTCGCACTTCGCGGTTATAATCTCGAGTGAGTTCGGATTCAGGAATGACTTGAAATCGCCTTCCGGGTCCGGCTCCGGGACGGTGAATAGCCGATCGTATAAACGAACCTCTGCCTCGACGGCATCTGCTGCATTTACCCAATGAATTGTGCCTTTGACTTTCCGGTTCGCGGTCGCGCCACCCGACTTACTCTCCAGATCGACGGTGCACCGTAGTTCGGTAACATCGCCCCGTTCATCCTTAATCACTTCGTCGCACCTGATGATATAGGCGTACTTCAGCCGCACTTCACCGTTTGGGCGGAGACGGAAATATTTCGGAGGCGGTTCTTCCATGAAATCGTCACGGTCGATGAACAATTCTCTGCCGAACGAAACTTTGCGCGTGCCGGACTGCGGATCTTCAGGGTTGTTCACCGCCTCTACCTGCTCGTTCCGATCTTCGGGATAGTTCGTTAGGACAATTCTTATTGGCCGCAACACCGCGAGCCGCCTGGTGGCGCTACGATTGAGTTCCGTGCGCAAGGTATGCTCGAGAACCGCGATGTCGGTCATGCTGGGGTATTTCGTGATGCCAATGTTGTAGGCAAAAGACCGCAGTGCGCTGGCGGTTACTCCGCGCCGGCGCAGCCCCGAAATCGTTAACATGCGCGGATCATCCCAGCCGTTTACCCGCTTTTCGTTAACCAACTCAATCAGTTTGCGTTTGCTCATCACCGAGTAGGTGACGTTCAGGCGGGCGAATTCGTATTGATGGGGACGCGGTTCCGGCAGTTCCAGCGCTTCCAGTATCCAGTTATAAAGCGGTCGATGAACTTCGAATTCGAGCGTGCAAACTGAATGGGTGATGCCTTCGATATAATCGCTGAGCGTGTGCGCCCAATCGTACATCGGGTAAATGCACCAGGCATCTCCGCGGTGGTGGTGTGTAGCATGTCGAATTCGATATAGCACCGGGTCGCGCAGCCAGATGTTAGGCGCAGACATATCGATTTTCGCCCGCAAAGTGCGGCTGTTATCCGGAAATTCCCCGGCCTTCATCCGGCCTAACAAATGGAGATTTTCCTCGATTGATCGATGACGGAACGCGCTCTCCTTGCCCACGCGTCGAAACTCATCCGTTTCTGACGGGCTCATGTCGTCGACGTAGGCTTTCCCTTTTTGGGTCAACTGCACCGCATATTCGTAAAGCCGCTCGAAATAATCGGAAGCGTAGAGCGGAGCACCGCCCAGGTTTTGGTCGGCCCAGCCGTCGATTAACCAGTGCACATCCGCCATGATCGACTCCACGTATTCAGTCTCTTCCTTGGTCGGATTGGTGTCGTCCATCCGCACGTTGCAGATACCCCCGAACTCTCGGGCAATCCCGAAGTTCAGGCAGATCGACTTGGCGTGACCGATGTGCAGATAGCCATTTGGCTCCGGCGGAAACCGGGTAACGATCTGGTCACGTTTGCCGGTACTGAGGTCTTCGACGACTGCATCGCGGATAAAGTCAGATGGGATTGGATTATCAACAGGTTCTGTCATGATCTCCCTCGAAATTAGCAGTACAACGCCGTGAAAGAAATCTATACGCTCGCCGACCTCGACAGCTGGAAGGCGTCGGCGAAAAATCCAATCCGTCTGGGAGTCTTAGGCGATCCAGTGGCGCATTCGTTATCTCCCCAAATGCAAAACGCGGCCTTACGCGAGTCTGGAATAAAAATGCAGTATGCGCGATTCCACATTAAACCCGCAGAGCTCGCGCCAGCGCTTGATGCCATCCGTCGGACCGATTTTGTCGGCTTTAATATCACTCTGCCTCACAAAGAGGCTGCCGTTGACCTGGTGGATGACGTCGATGCCGATGCCCGCCAAACCGGCGCCATCAATACCGTGGCTCTTCGCGACGGAAAACTTGTCGGTTCCAACACCGATGGAGTCGGATGGGCCCGGGCGGTGCGCGACGAATTTTCGGTCGATTTGCGGGACCTCCGAATTCTGGTGGTGGGCGCGGGCGGCGCGGCTCGGGCGATTGCCCACGAATGCGCCCGGCAAAATTGCGAACGACTGGTGGTTGCGAATCGCACCCGCGCGAATGCGGAGAAACTTGTGCGCGAGCTGCAGCACTTTTTCGCCGGCCCTCGTGTTTTGGGGCCGGTGGCGCGGTTGCAGGCGATCGGGTTGGGGGAATCGGAACTGCGCGCGCAAATTCCGAACACGGATCTGGTGGTGAATGCCACGCCGCTGGGGCTGCACCGGTCTGACCCGCCGGTGATTCCGGCGCACATAATTGAGCCGCATCTAATGGTTTACGACACCGTGTACACTACGGGACGGACTCCGCTGTTGATGGCAGCAGCTGAAATGGGCGCTCGTGGAAGCAACGGTTTATCAATGCTGCTCCATCAGGGAGCGCGGGCGTTCGAGATCTGGTTCGGCCGGGACGCTCCGGTGAGCGTAATGCGTTCCGCGCTGTCAGCGGTGACCTGACAAATTCTTTGCCCCCGGAGCACTCGTTATGCTGGGGGCGGCGTATTCTGCCTTCCGGCTCGACACGCCCAACGGTTAGGCGATATCGCTGCGAACAGGGTGGCGCAAGTTTATAACTTGCGATGTTCAGAAAACGGCAAGTTGAAAACTTGCCCCACTCAACGTGGTCATATCCGCTCGGGATTGACGAGCTACTGATTTTCTTTGGCCATCTCCTGGCCGCGTTTGGTCGCGGCAACTACGGCGGCGATCAAACCCTGGGCGGTCCGATTTTTGTCCATCTCCGAGAGACCGGCTGCGGTCGTTCCTCCCGGCGTTACAACCATCTTCCGAAGTTCTTCCGGGGATTTGCCGCTTTGCAGCGCGAGTTCAGCCGCGCCGAGAACGGTTTGCGCGGCAAGCGTGCCGGCAACTTCGTCGGGTAGTCCGACCGTCTTTGCGCCATCAGCCAAAGCTTCGATTACGGTGTAAACGAACGCCGGCCCGGAACCGGCCAGAGCTGTGACCGCATCAATGTGTTCTTCGTCCACTTCAACCACCAGTCCGACGGCTTCGAAAATTTTTCGCGCGAAAGCCGCATCTTCGGTGGTGGAACGTGGGCCGCGAGCGAGCGCGGTTGCGGCCCGACAAATAGCGGACGGGGTGTTGGTCAGGGCCCGCATCAAACGCGCGTGAACGACCCGCTCCATGTTTTCAAACCGGGTCCCGGCAGCGAGGGAGATAACGAGTTTGTTTCGCACTGCATCCCGCAATTCTTTAAGAACAGGGAGTACCATCCCGGGCTTTACACCAATGAACAGCACTTCAGCGTTAGTTGCGGCTTCCGCGTTGTCGCCGGTGACGACCACGGCGGTGTCGTTGGTCAACGCATCACGGACATGTTCGTTAGGCTCACTGGCGATAATCCTGCTCGGCGAGCAAAATCCGGCCAGAATCAAGCCCCGAATAACGGAGCCAGCGAGCTTACCCGCGCCGATAAAGCCAAGCTGGTAGGTTTGAGAATCCATGGGTTTGTCCGATACTAATGTTGTATAACCGGTATGGCTCGCCAAACGTTGAGTTCAAAATGGCCCGCCGCCAAGGCGCGACGACGGAGCATGTCTTGTTCGACCTGCGACGGAGAAGCAACGCAGGCGCCGGGCCATTTTCAACTCAACCCTCCGGGCCGCAGTTCTTTGGGCGAATTTCGGCGTCGCTCGCTCGACCAGTATCGCAGAGGACACAGGCGCTTCGCACGCTTCTTGAAATTCGTCCAATCTCCTTGCGGCGATTGGCAAGTCATACCGGTTACACAACATTGATTCAATGGCAGGCGGAGGTCTGAATCTCGAAATCGCACCCGGCATCGCACCAGGTAAACCGGTGACGGCCGAACACACAGGTGTTGATCTTGCCCAAGAGCTTACCGAGCTCAAGCAGGAACGGAATGCCGTTGTTCTCGCGCACAATTATCAGGTGCCTGAACTGCAGGACGTGGCTGATTTCGTCGGCGATTCGTTGGGCCTCAGCTATCAGGCGGCGAAAACCGATGCCGATGTCATCCTGTTTTGCGGGGTGCATTTCATGGCCGAGACCGCCAAAATCATTAACCCCCGCAAACGCGTGATCTTGCCGGATCTGGACGCGGGTTGTTCCCTTTCTGAATCCTGTCCGCCTGACAAGCTCGCGAATTTTCTGAGAGAGCACGCCAATAAAGACTACTACGTCATCGCATACATCAATTGCAGTGCCGGGGTGAAGGCCCTTTCCGATGTGATTTGCACCAGCGGTAATGCCGAAAAGATCGTTCGGGCGGCGCCGGCCGATCGCAACATTCTGTTCGTTCCCGACCAAAATCTCGGCGCATGGGTTATGGAACGCACCGGACGCAAAATGGATCTGTGGCAGGGCAATTGTTATGTTCATGTCGAATTCACCGCCCGGAGCATTGCCAAAATTCGGGAGCAATATCCTAACGCCCCGGTCGTAGCCCATCCCGAGTGCACCTATGCGGTTCGGATGCTGGCCGATGAAGTTTGTTCGACCGAAAAAATGGTGAGTTACTGTAGAAATTCGCCCGCGCGCGAGATCATCGTCGTTACCGAGGCCGGAATGTTGCATAGACTAGGCAAAGAAATACCGGACAAAATTTTCATACCCGGGCCGACGGAGAACTGCTTCTGCGGCGAATGCCGGTACATGAAGATGAACACGCTGGAAAAGGCAGTTCGCGCACTGCGAAATATGGAACCGGAGATCACCTTGCCGGAAAAAATTCGGCAGCGCGCCGAAGCACCCATTCTGCGAATGCTTGAGCTCAGCAAGTAACCGCGGATAACGCAGATTTGATTAAGTTTTGGGGGTTGAGTCATCCCAAGCCTCGATCAAACTGATGGGCTGGATCCTCTAAAGATATCCGTGGCATCCGCGTAATCCGCGGTTCTCATCCGCTTTTCCCTTGTCACCTGCGACTTGCCACTTTTCAGTGGTGGCCAATGCAACGGCCCTCCATCTGGCTCATGCTGGTGATTTTTCTGGCCTGCATGTTCTTCCTGCGAGAACCACGGTTGCAACGGTTCGACCAGGCGTTTCTACACTGGCTTTTGAAAAATGCGCCGGCCTCGGGGGTTACCGTTCCACTGACGGTGGTCGATATTGGCGGTGATTCGATCCTGCCGAAGAATCGATCGGCCGCAGCCAAGGAAGGCCAGACTCATTCCATTTCACCGGTCGAGTACGCCCTGTTTCTGCAAGCGGCGCTGGAGTTCAATCCCACGGTTGTCGCCTTCCAACCAATTTTGCAGTGGGACGGGCGTCAAAAAGACCAGGAACAAATTTTTCTCGATCAGGCGATGCGAGTTCCAAAACTGTTGACTGCCGCCGAGCTGACTTCGGTTAACGATCCCGACGCGCCGGTAGCGGAGACTCCGGCGTTCACCCAGGTGACGGGGAAGCGCGGCGCGCTGGCGGAGTTTTCGGGAATCGGCCGGCAACCGAATGAGGATTTGCGCGTGATTTCGACCATGAGCTTCATCAATCTGCCCAAGGAAGTGACTGATGACGTTCACGTGCCGATGTTATTCCAATATCGCGGTGAAGTGATTCCTTCATTTGCGTTGCAGGCATTGATGCTTTGGATGCGAGTCACTCCGGCGGAAGTGAAGGTCGATCTCGGCTCTTACATTTACCTGCCACAGGGCAAGAAAATTCCAATCCGAGCCGATGGCGCGCTGTTAGTCAATCCCAGCACCTTAAAAGGAGTTCGTTATCTGAAATTGAACGAGCTTCTGCTCGCTGCCCAACAGCACGAGAACAAAGCGCCGGAGGGCAGCAAGCTGGAAGACATTCGCGATCAAATTGTGCTGGCACGCACTTCCGCTGACACCGCTTTCGCATCCGCAATTGCCACTGTTCAGGCAAATGCATTCGTCCACCGGGTGCACTGGATCTTCGATGTAATATTCATCATAGCTCTGGCCGTTGTTAGTGGGATTGCGCGACGTTTTTCCAGGATCGATCTGGTGCTGACTGCCATCGCAGTGTCCGCCGGTTACGCCATGATTGCCATTGTCCTGGTTTCGCGATGGTACGTATGGTTGCCCGGTGTGCTCCCGCTCGGCGCGATGTGGCTCCTGGCGTTGCTTTGTTTGTTCGCGCCGCGGGCCAAAGAGGATCCGGATTTACCGTCGATTGCGCCCCCGCCGCCATCTCCGTGAAGTAATAAATCATGACGCAATATTTTCACATCCGGTAGCGGCGATTGACCTCAATCGCCATGGTTTAGGAGCGGGTATTACCCCGGTAACCATGGCGGTTCGGTGAACCGCCGCTACCGACCTGATCTGATGAAGACGTCACCTAACGAATCGATTGATCAGCGAATCAATCGCCTGCATCAACACGGCCTGGTGGATCTGCATTTCGATCTCCCAATGGATCTGTACGAGAAGCGGAACAAGCCGGGCGTCCTGGCCAAACATTTCCAGCCCGAGTTCGAAGCCGGCGACATGGGAGTAATCGGTGCCGCCATCTACATAGAGGATCAGTATATGCCGGAGTTGGCGCTCCGGGTGGGACTGGACCAGATCTCGCGGCTCTACACCGAGGCCGACGCTTCCGGCCGGTTCGCGATTTGCCGAACTCACGGCGAAATCACCCGGGCGCGCGCGGAAAAAAAGATCGCGCTCCTGATCACCATGGAAGGGGTGGAACCGTTAGGTAACGATCTGAACTTATTGCGGGTGTTTTATGAGCTGGGGGTGCGGGTTATCGGGTTGACGCATGCTCGTCGAAACGCGGCTGGCACCGGCGGAATTTTTGCTTCCAGCGGTTCGCCCCGAGACGGCCTTACTGCGTTTGGACAGGATCTGGTCCGTGAGTACGACAAACTAGGCATCATTATTGACCTCGCGCACATCAATCCGCAGGGCTTCGACGACATTATTCGCCTAACGACAAAACCTGTGATCGTGTCTCACACCAACGCCAGAAAATTTTACGACATCGAACGCAATGTGAGCGACGAGCAGATCAAATTGATCGGCCAGCGCGGTGGTGTGATCGGCGTCAATGCCATCCTGGTGAGTTCGCAGCCCAAGCGCAGCACGATTGAGCATTATATCGATCATATCGAGCACATCATCGACCTGATCGGGATCGACGGCGTCGGCATCGGGTTCGATTTTTGCGAATATTTGTTTAACCAACTACCGCAAAATATCGTCGAGGAAATTACGGCAAAGTTTACCAAGCCTCATTTCATTCCCGATCTCACAAATCATTCGCACGCCCGCAACCTTACTCGAAAACTAATCGAGCGCGGTTTTAACGATGACCAGATTGAAAAAATCCTGTTCCGAAACTGGATGCGGATTTTGCAACAGCTGCAGTAACTTCGACATTTGCCTCAAAGCCACGGCGCCAATTCAGTGGAATCTCGGCCGCCTCCTGTAACTAGCGACCGGTTTAACCGGTCGCTATCAAAGCGCGCTACGCAGAAATTTGCACGCCTGAATCCAGGGCGCTGGCGCGGCCGTCAGCCGGTTCTCGCCTAACCGGCGCATTTAGAGCCAG
>DATFCK010000405.1:0-3176 GCA_035253185.1 Chthoniobacterales bacterium
GGTACCGGCGGCGGAATCTTCAAATCAACCGATGCCGGTAAAACTTGGAAACAACTGACCAAGGGGCTTCCTGATAATATTGTCCAGGCGAATTTAACTCTGGCTCCCAGCTCCACGAAAATGCTGATGGCGGCAGTTCGAACGACCGTGACCTCCAAATTGTATCGCTCCGAAGATGCGGGTGAATCGTGGACAGTTGCGACCGAGGATTCCCGGCCGGCCGCGGGTATCGGCGGCGGCGATCTTCCGGTGGTGCGAATCGATCCGAAGAATTCCAACATCGTTTATTCAGCCAGCGTGGTGTGCTGGAAATCGACCGATGGCGGAAAGACCTGGGACGGCTGGCGGGGCGCGCCCGGGGGCGACGATTATCAAAACGTCTGGATTAATCCGAATAACCCGGACGTGATTCTGATGGGAAGCGACCAGGGAGCAGTGATTACCGTTAACGGAGGCGCTTCATGGAGCTCATGGTATAACCAGTCTACCGCGCAGCTGTATCACGTCACCGCGGACAACGCGTTTCCCTATCGGCTTTACAGTGGACAGCAGGAGAGCGGCTCGGTCGGAATCGTTAGTCGGGGTAACGACGGCGCGATCACGTTTCGCGACTGGCAACCGGTTGCGGCCGAAGAATACGGTTATGTGGTGGCCGATCCGCTTGATCCCGACATTGTCTACGGCGGGAAACTAACTCGCTACGATCGGCGCACCGACCAGGGCCAAAGCATTCTTCCGGTACCGCTCCGGACGAAAGATTTTCGAATGATCCGGACTCAGCCGATCGTATTTTCACCGGTCGATCCACATTTGCTGTTTTTCTCGGGAAACACCCTCTGGCAAACGCGCGACCGCGGCGATACCTGGAAACAAATCAGCCCGGATCTCACCCGCAAGAGTTACGATCTGCCCGCCAGCATCGGCAAGTATCGCGACGAAGCGGCGAAAGAAGCGCGACAGCGCGGCGTGATTTACACCATCGCGCCGTCGCCCCTTGACGTGAAACGGATCTGGTGCGGAACCGATGACGGCCTGATTCACCTAACGACCGATGGCGGCAAAAATTGGACAGATGTTACGCCTCCCACCGTGTCCGCCTGGCACAAGATTTCACTGATGGACGCCGGACACTTTGATGCCAACACCGCTTACGCGGCAGTGAATACGCTGCGTCTCGACGAGAATCGCCCGCACATCTACCGAACCCACGATGGCGGGAAAACATGGACCGATATCGGCAAAGGGATACCTGACGGCCAGATCGTCAACGTGGTGCGCGAAGATCCGCAGCGGAAGGGTTTGCTGTTCGCCGGAACGGAACGCCAGGTTTATGTCTCGTTCGATGATGGCGGAAGCTGGGAGTCGTTGCGACTGAACATGCCGGCGACATCGATTCGCGATCTCATTATAAAAGACGATGACATCGCCGCCGCTACGCATGGCCGTGGATTTTGGATTTTGGATAACATCACCCCGCTGCGTCAGCTCTCCAAAGACCGATTGGCTTCGACATTGTTCAAGCCGCAGACCGCGATCCGTGTCCGGTGGAATTTGAACACCGACACGCCGCTGCCGCCAGATGAACCAGCCGGCGAAAATCCGCCGGACGGTGCGATGATCGATTATGCGTTGAACGAGAACTCGCCCGGGCCGGTAACGCTTGAGATCAAGCATGTGCATGGGGAAGTGGTTAGGCGATACTCCAGCGACGATCCTCCGGTTGCACCGGATGCAGGTAAGCTGAAGATCCCGCGGTATTGGGTTCGTCCTCCACAGCTGCTCTCGAACAAACGCGGTTTGCACCGATTCATCTGGGATCTGCATTACACTCCCATCGCCGGGATTGAACCGGAATATCCGATGACCGCGATTTATCGCGATACCCCGCCGGTCGCTACGTCGCCGTGGATCACGCCTGGTGATTACAGCGTCACCCTAACCGCGAACGGCAAAAGCTACACTCAACCGTTGAAGGTAATCATGGATCCGCGGGTGAAGGCGACACCGGCGGACCTGGGCCTGCAATTCAATTTATCCCGACAACTGTCCGATATCCGGGCAACATTGGAACCGTTAGGCAAAAACTTCAAGATTTTCGTCGAACAGATCGACAAGCTCCGGGAGCAGAACCTGCCGAAGAACGTGCAGGATAAACTCGAGCTCCTGACCAATCGATTGCGAGAGCTGTGCCCACCGAACGCGCGATCCAGCCATGAGTTTTCGCTGCACGCCCTGGACTCAGCCAGGAGTTTATTCGATCAGATCCAGAATGTAGACGCGGCGCCGACCGAGTCGGTCAAGAACGCGGTAGACGAAGTGCGGGCGTTAGGGGTGGAAGCTCTCGAAGAATGGCGTGGCATCATGTCCGAACCGTTACCGGCACTAAACCGCGAACTCGAGGCCTCGAACATGCCGAAGCTCATTCCGAAGTTTTGAAATAATCGGTTAGGTAGCGGTGATTGACCTCAATCGCCATGGAAATGCGGGACAGATGACGGAGGGCAGATGACACATGACAGAAAGGGCGAAGCAATCCCCGAATCGTCCGGGGCAGTCTTCGCGCAGGCGGACCACTGAGCGCCGAACGTCGAATGCAACGCAAAGACAGGTTCACGCCAATGAACGCAAATGTTCACTACCATTGGTTAGGTAGCGGCGATTGACCTCAATCGCCATGGTGTTCGCACAGGCGAAACACTGAACGCCGGAGGGTTGAATTGAGCGCAAAGACAGGTTCACGCCAATGAACGCGAATGTTCACTACCATTGGTTAGGTAGCGGCGATTGACCTCAATCGCCATGGTGTTCGCACAGGCGAAACACCGAACGCCGAACGTCGAATGAAACGGAGAAACAGGGTTCCCCGCCAATGAACGCGAATCGTCACTACGTATGTGGTTAGGTAGAAGCGACGTCTCGTCGCTTGATGGTTGTCCATGCGGTCGGAGACCGTCTCTACTTGAAAAAATGATAAGTTGCTCAGCGTCAAATCCTTTCCGATGGTAAAGTCATGAAACGAATATTCGCTCTGGGTTTAATGGTCGCATTCGCGTGTTTCAACGCCTCGGTCGCATCGGCCGAGGAAAAGCAGATAACCGCAACGGAAGCCTCGAATTATTTGGGCGAGACCGCGGCGGTGACCGGGAAAGTGGAGGATGTGTATCAGGCGAAAGGCG
>DATFCK010000406.1:0-8073 GCA_035253185.1 Chthoniobacterales bacterium
CGAATCGCGCCCCTTGCGCGGTTAACTCGTCCCGCAGCTCCTGAAAGTTATAAATCTCGCCGTTATAAATCAGCGCATAGCGATTTTCGCGATCCCAAAATGGCTGGTTGCCGCGTTCACTGAGGTCAAGCAATGAGAGCCGGGTGTGGACGAACGCAATCCCCGGTTCGACATGGAATCCACGCGCGTCCGGTCCGCGATGCTGCATAAGATTTGCCGTCTCGCGAAGCCGATCCTTTTCCGGGATGGCGTCGGAGTTATGTGAAACAAAACCAAAAATTCCGCACATAAATTATCAGCAGAGCACCGCGTCTTTCTCGCGAACCGGCGATGGGGAAGAACCGTGGAATGAACTAAACATCGCATCCTGTTCGGCGCGCAGCCGATCGGCCAATCGCCCTTCCGGGAGCGTCACGTCGTCGCGGGTCAAAACTTCATCCCTGGCAATATCGCGCTTCAACGAGCAACCCTCGGCCAGTCCAAGCGGCAGAAGATTCTGGCGTTGCACCACATCAGCATTCTCGGCCAGGCCGTAGGTCATGTAGCCCCCTAACCCGTCGATTGTCTGACCGCTCTTCAAATCGATTTTGGCGGCGGTGATTACTTCGACTCGCGGCCCGCCTAACGGAGCCAGAACCGCATCGCGAAACAAGACCGCCCGCGCCACCGAAAGTGGAGCCTCAAAGTGACAGAGGTGGTACGGCACATAAAAACTGTAGAGCGGACCTTCCCCGAGCTTGTAAAGGTTCAGGTAATGGCGTTGCTTCGGATCGTCATGGCTGGCCAGCACGAACACGCCCGGACCAGGTTTGCTGCCGACCACGTAATCGACGATGCCGCCTAACCGTTTCAGTTCATCCACGTCGTAACGCTTGGTGAGGTCGTCCACGTGACCGTCAAAGTTGTAGCCTAACATCCCCCGGCGCGCGACCTGCATCCCGGTGGCGTTGGCCACAATCGCCTGCTCGAACGAAATCTTGGTGCCATCGGCAAAACTCGTCACCATCGTCGGCTGTTGTCCCCATTTCTCGGCAAAACCTTTCTGGGTGGTGGGATTGCGATACGGATCGTGAAGGCCTTTGATATTTCCGCACATCAGAGGCGTTAGGCCGATGGATTTTACGAACCGGTACAGATTCATCTGCACACCGGGCTGATCGCCGTCACAGCCGCTCACGATGACGCCGGCCTTGTCCGCGTAAACTTTCAAAATTGCGCCGATGGTGCCGTCGAGTTCGGCATTCATCAGGATCACATGTTTGCGGTGCGCAATTGCCTCCGACACCGCGCGAGCGCCGAACTCGACCGCACCGGTAACCTCAATGATGGCATCGATGCCTTCGGCCCGGCATACCATGGTTGGATCGTCGGTTACGGCCGGTTGACCGTTCCGAATTGCGTCCTCCAGCATGTTGGTATCGCGCACCTGCACCGGATCGGCGGCGCCGGCTTCAGCATAAGCGCGGATCGCCTGCGCCACGGTGCGGTTGGCGATTGCCGCCAGCCGCATCCCCGGAACCGAATTCAAAATCTGATTGGCAATGCCGCGCCCCATGAATCCGGCCCCAATCATGCCGACTTGAATCGGCTTTCGCTGTTCTTCGCGCGCTTTGAGCGCGTTATCGACGATAATCATTGGATTGTTAGGCCTATCGGGGCTGGCGCGCGCCAGCATCAACGTTGAGCAGAGGCCATTGCGCGTCCTTTTCGCTGATAACGGTCACGGGCAGTGGCCACTCAATCCCGATTGCCGGGTCATCAAACCGGACACCGCGTTCGCATCCCGGGGTATAAAATTCTCCCACCAGATAAAGTAGCTCCGCTCCATCGGTTAGGGCCTGATTTCCGTGCGCGAACATGTCAGGCACGTAGATAGCCTTCCGATTTTCGGCCGTCAGCTCGACCCCAAAATGTTGCAGATAGGTCGGGGACTCCGGTCGCATGTCGATGATCACGTCCCAGATCGCGCCGTTGATGCATCGAATGAACTTCGGTTCGCTGGCCGGCGGCACCTGGTAATGCATTCCGCGTAACGTCCCTTTTTTATGATTAAAGGACATGTTGGCCTGGACGAAGCGGCCGGGAAGATCGTGTTCCTGAAATTCCTTGGCGCAGAATGCCCGCGCAAAAAAACCGCGCTCATCCAATTTTCGGTCGAGTTCGACGATAAAAGCGCCGCCGAGCTTTGTTTCGTGGAAAATCATAACCAGTTGCCGCGGATCAGAAGCCGTTCCTCCAGTAGAAATCGTGGTCGATCTGGCCGGTCTTGATCAGATATTCGAGCTGTTTCAATCGGGTGTAGCCCGGATGCTCGAACATTTCTCGAGTCAGTCCAATTCGTTCGAATAATGCGCGGAACTGACGGACTCCTTTTTCCACGTTCCATTCGCACCGGAAATCCGGCAGCTGACGTTTAATTTTAGCAAACGAAACGCGATAGCTCCGATTATCGGCGCCTTGTGATCCAAAACTGATTCGGCAACCGGGAAAAACATTACCAATGATGTCGGCGATTTCCTTGATTCGATAATTTAGTTCCGAATCCCCGATGTTGAGGATCTGGTTGTGAATCGCTTCGGGTGGAGCGTCGAGCGCGCAGAGAATCGCGCGGGCGATGTCGAGGCCGTGAACGAGGGGCCGCCACGGCGTGCCGTCGCTGTTCATTTTGATCTCACCCGTAGTCCAGGCGAGACCGCACAAATTGTTAACCACTAAATCGAAACGCTGCCGGGGCGACGCCCCAAAGGCAGTGGCATTCCGGAAAAAGACCGGGGAGAAATTGTCATCCGCCATGGGTTGGACATCGCGTTCCACCAGTGTCTTGCAAATGGCGTAGGCGGTCTGCGGGTTTACCGGCGATTCTTCGGTAACATCGGAATCGCCGCCCAGGCCGTATACGCTGCACGACGACATGTATACGAACCGGCGAACGCCGGCGTCCTTTGCCAATTGTGCCAGCCTAACCGATCCGAGATGGTTGATTTCATAGGTCATCCGTGGGGCCAGCTCGCCGGTCGGATCGTTGGAAAGTTCCGCCATATGAACGACGGCATCGAACCCGGCCACATCCTGTTTTTCGAGGCGGCGGACATCTTTGGCCAGGGTTTTGGGCGTCGGAGTCGATGGATTATACAGCCAGCCGGCCTTGTAATAACCGGTGTCCACCCCGAGCACATCATCGCCGCGCCGTAACAACATCGGTGCGACTAACGAACCGAGATAACCTTCAGTGCCGGTGACAAGAACTCGCATGTGATGGTTAGGCAGCGGCAAACGCGACCGGACGCGCCATTTCCGGGACCTGCGCCGCGATCGCTTCGCCGATTTCGATCGATGCCGTCGCCGCGGGGGAAGGCGCGTTGCAGACATGCAACGCCTGCCGATCGCGAACAATCAGAAAATCGTCCACCAGACGGCCATCGTCGAGCAAAGCCTGGGCGCGGACCCCGGCGTGGGTCGGTACCAGATCTTGTGCTCGAACTTCCGGAATCAACCGCTGCAGACTTCGGACGAAAGCCGGTTTGCTCCACGAGCGCACAACCTCTTCCCAACCGGCTCGAGCATGTTTCCGGGCAAGCCTCCAAAAACCTTTGAACATCAGCACCTCCGCCAGATCGACCAGGTTAAAGTCTCTCTTCCGATACCCTTCTCGTTTAAAACTTAATACCGCGTTGGGACCGGCATGTACGGTACCATCGATCATCCGGGTGAAGTGTACGCCCAGAAATGGAAAGGCCGGATCAGGCACCGGATAGATCAGGTGCTTCACCAGATAACGCTTTTCCGGAACCAATTCGTAATACTCTCCTCGAAATGGAACGATGCGGGCGCCCGGATCCGCTCCGCTCATCCTGGCCAGCCGATCACTTTGCAATCCGCCGCAATTGATAAGGAAACGCGCGCGAAATTCCTGCTGCGGTGTCACCACCACCTTTTCATTGCCGTCGTTCACCAACTTTTCCACTCGCCGGCCGATAACAATCGAGCCGCCCTGTTCTTCGATCAATTGTCTGAATTTAAGGCAGACCGAGGTATAACTAACGATACCGGTCCCGGGCACGCGCAGAGCAGCGATGCACGAAACGTGAGGCTCGATTTCCCGAACTTGTTCGGGTGAAAGTTTTTCGACCTCGACGCCGTTCTGAAGCGCGCGTTGATAGAGATTTTCCAGCAATGGCAACTCGGCGTCGGCGGTCGCTACGATTATCTTCCCGCAAACTTCATGCGGGATTCCATGTTGGCGGCAAAATTGAATCATCGTCCGGCGGCCGTCGCAGGCGAGGCGCGCCTTCATGCTGCCCGGCTTGTAATAAATGCCGGAATGGATAACTCCGCTGTTATGTCCGGTTTGGTGGGCGGCCAGTTGCCGCTCCTTTTCCAGCACTACGATTTTGGCGTTCGGAAATCGCCGGCCTAACGCCATCGCACTGGACAAACCGACGATTCCACCGCCGATAACAGCGAAATCATAGCTGTTCATGCAGATGATATTTCGGTGCGAGCGAGTGTTATCGCTCTTCTTTCCAAATCTTCCACGGCGCCTTGCCGTCGGCCCAGAGTCCTTCGAGATACATCCGGTCGCGAAGCGTATCCATTGCCTGCCAAAATCCGGTATGGCGAAATGCGCTGAGCTGATTTTCGCGCGCCAGACGCTCAAGGGGTGCCTTTTCCCACACGGTGTCGTCACCCGCGATGTAATCGAGCGCCTGGGGCTCGACGACAAAGAAACCGCCATTGATCCAGGCACCGTCTCCATCCGGTTTCTCGCGGAAAGAGGTAATCAGATTTTCCTTTTTTTCCAGCGTGAACGCGCCGAAGCGACCGGGTGGTTGAACGGCCGTCAGGGTGACAAGTTTCTTTTGTTTGCGATGGAATTCGATCAAGTCGGTGATGTTGATGTCGGAAACACCGTCACCGTAAGTCAAACAGAACGGCTCCTCGTTCAGAAAGGACTGGACCCGTTTGATCCGACCGCCGGTCATGGCTTTGTCGCCCGTATCTACCAGCGTTACCCGCCACGGCTCGGCATGCGACCGATGAATTTCCATGTTGTTCTTAGCGAGGTCGAATGTGACGTCGGAATGATGGAGAAAATAATTGGTGAAGTAATCCTTGATCATGTCGCCCCGGTAACCGCAGCAGAGCACGAAGTCATTCAGGCCGTGCGCGGCGTAAATCTTCATGATGTGCCAAAGGATCGGCTTGTGGCCGACCTCGATCATTGGCTTCGGCCTAACCGCGCTCTCTTCGCTGATTCGGGTGCCGAACCCGCCTGCCAGTATTACCACCTTCATCTTCAGTCTGTTGCTGTTGCTTCGCTGCGTTAACCAGGCTCCCTGGTCCTAAAGTCTCATCCACCTAATCCACTCCGCGGTCCGTCGAATTCCCTCCGCAAAATCGATTCTAGGCTCGTACCCGAGCAATTTTCTCGCCTTTTCTATGCTGAACGTCACGTTGCAGGTGAAAAGCCGGACGTCGTGGTCGGAAAGAGGAATAACCGGTGCCTTGGCCGGGGCAGTTACACCGTTTTCGACGCTGGGTTTGTTGCCGTTAGCCGATTTCGCCGCTCGTTTCACTAATTGTAGGACGTCATCCGGCATCCGATCGACAACGCTGCGTGCCACTTTCTCCGCGGTCGCCAACATCGGCACCGTCCGCAACGCACTGCGAGTTTCGGGTTTCCGCAGCAGACGAAAAGCCGCTCGCAATGAAGACGGGTTGTTACCTCGTTCCACGTCGGCCCTCGCCGCGGCAATTTCCTCCGCCGTCGCGTCAGGCAACGGTAATCGGCATCCTTTTACCACTTCGGCGTGCCGCTCGACCATCTGCTTCCACGTTACCGTCTGCGCATCCGAGATGATGAAAACCTGGCCAACGGCTGATTCCTGTTCGGCAGCCCGGATCATGGCCGAAATAAGGTTATCTATATATAGAGAGTTACAGATTCCGGCGCCGCCATTGACCAAAGTCATCCAGTTTCGGCCCAGGCACCGAACCAGATGCGCTGCCCAAAAAGTTTCAAACGGCCCGTATACCATGGTGGGCCGCAGAATGGTCACCGGCAGGCCGTGCTCGCGATGATATTTTAACGCTACGTTCTCACAGTCGATCTTGCCATCGCAGTAGGCCGAGCCGGTATAAGGGATTGGGGTCTCTTCGGTTACGTGAGTCGCGGTCGGCCAAAAACCGTAAACCGCGGTTGAACTAAGGTAGACAATCTTTTTTACGTTTTCGGCCAGCGCCGCTGCCATCACATTGGTGGTACCTTCGACCATTGCCTGCCGATGCGCCGCGCCATCGCTGCTTGAATCCAACGCACAGTGGAAAACGGTGTCGCAATTCCGCATCGCCTCTCGCACGGAACCGGGATTGAGCAGATCGCCCTGCACCATGCGAATTGGCAACCGGGCCAGCCGGGCCGCCTTGTGCCATGACCGCACCATTCCGGTCACATCGATGCCCTTTCCTACCAGTACTTCCGCTAATCGGCAGCCTACAAAGCCGGTTGCACCGGTTATTAGTACACGCTGCGGATTCATGCCACTTGCGGAACCGCCGCTTGTTCAACCTCCCACGGATACTTCAAAGGCCGGCGCGTCTGATAGCATTGCTCGATCAACGCCAGGCTCGGAAGAACACTCTCGGCCGGCGCACCCGACTTCTCAGGCGCGCGGATTGCGATTGCGAAATTTTTCAATTGTTCGGCGAAGAAATCGATATGGGACTGATGCGGCACAGACCGGACATCCAACAAAAACGGCACTTGCCAGTCTTTGTCGGCAGGAATCAGCTCCAGCAATCCTTGATTGGTCTCGAACCCGTAAACGATCGACAGGCGGTCCGCGTCTATGCGGACGATGTCGCGCAGTTTGCGAAGCCGGCTCAGGATGACCTTACCGGAGATGGTCCCTCTCGCGTTCTGAAATTCCAAATTCAACTCGCAGTCGCATTCTACGCCGCCGAGCGAATCATCGGAATATTCGACCCGGACAGGATCGCCGAACCACCACATGAGGAGGTCTAACACCAGGCTTCCCACATCCATCAGTGTTCCACCGCCGGAGCGCTTCTTATCCCAGGCAAACCCTGATGCCATCGGATTCGTGTCCGCGAAATTCCCTTCCAGCGAAAATGAGCGGAGGTTTCCGATCCATCCCTGCTCAACCGCGCGTTTCACCATTTGGGCGCGGTGACAAAATCGATAGATCTGACCCACCTGGAGCAGGGTTTTGTTCGCGCGAGCCACTTCGATGACCTTCTCGGCTTCGGGGATGGTTAGGGCGAGCGGTTTCTCGACTAGAACGGCGGTATGATGCTGCAGGAATTCCGTCGCCACTGGAGCGTGCAAATCGTGCGGCAAAGCGATGATGACTCCATCCAGATCCTGCGGCAGCTGCCGATAATCGTCGACCCAGGTGCCGATGTTGTGGCGTTCCGCCAACATCCGGGCGCGGCCGATGTTTTTGTCGGCCAGGGCAACGACCTGAGCCTGCCGGAGATGCTGCGCGGCGGGAAGGTAAGCGAACTCGGCGATGGCGCCGCATCCGATGATACCAAGCCTGACAATATCGTTATCTGCCATCCTTACCTCAATCTGGGCTGCGGTCTAACGACTGACACTTAACGCCGCCCCGTCCTGCGGGTCGCGGGCGTTTTCCGGCGCGATATACTCCGTGGTCCAGCGCAGCAACGGCCGCACCACCCCGGGAATTGGACGCGGATAATCCCCCCGCGCGGTATCCTCGGCCGTTAGGCAGTCCACCACCTGAAACAACACGACATCTGGTGCGTTGGCCCGCATAACCTCGGGGTTCAGCGTCATGATCGACACACAAACGGTGACGGCGCCTTCGGCCAGCAGATTCCCCGGAATCCAACCGGTGCTTATGTATCGGCCCGGCGGTCGTTGCCGTCGCCGCCATTCTTCATCCACGTCCTGAGCAACGAAAAGAAGGACCCCGGACTCGTTGCGAAGGCTGAAGTGCGGGTGAAAGACGTGACCGGATTGCAACACCTCAAACTCGATCTCGATACCGACCGGATGACGAATGTCGAAGGTCTCGGAGACTTCAC
>DATFCK010000407.1:0-2423 GCA_035253185.1 Chthoniobacterales bacterium
CGCGGTCACGCGCCAGCCGTTGCCCTCAAATAGCGAAGGCCTGCCCGCCGAAGCCTTGGCGAAGGCGAGCTGGCATCCGGAACAGGCGGTCTCGCGTGAGCAGGCATTGAAGATGTTTAGCATCTGGCCGGCCTACGCCGCTTTTGAGCAACGATTGCCACGCATAGGCGCCGGTTAGGCGTTCCATTCCCAATCGGGCTGGGGCAAAAAACAAATCGCTGATGGCATGGGATGGTTGCATCGAGGCGATTACGCGGAGTTTGGCGAAGCGCGGGATATCGGCGGCATCGAGATTTTGCGCGTGCTCCACCCGCCAGCGGGGATTCTTTTGCATTCGCTGATCCGCCGGCACCGCGTTGAACGCCTCCTCGTACAGATCAAGAATGATTCGATTCGCTCGATCGCCAATCGCATGGGTCTCGACCTGAATGCCGCGACGCAATGCTTCCTTAAACATCGGCCGCAGTTCTTCCGGTTTTGCCGTCAGGTAACCGCTTGTCTCAGGCGAGTCATGGTAGGGCTTGAGCAATGCCGCTCCGCGGGAGCCGACTGCGCCGTCGAACATGACTTTGATCGTTCGCTGAGTGAAACGCTTTCCGTATTGATCAACGCTCGAGCCGCGGACAAGTAATTGTTTGGCTGCTTCGCCCGGGCCGTAAACCGCATTGTAAATCCGGAGCTTTATGTTCCGGCTCTCGTACCCTTTGCGGATGAGATCGATATCGGCCGGATGACTTCCGGCATTGTGAATCTCGCACCAACCGAGCTTGATCTCGCGTTCAACTCCGAGAACCAACGCTTTGTCGCGATCGGCTTCAGTTGGATCTGGAATGTTTTTTTCCACAAAAGCCTGCGCATTGTCGAGCAACATGCCGTTAGGCTGGCCGGTTTGGTCCTTCAATATCTGGCCGCCAAAGGGATCGGCGGTGTTTTGGTCAATTCCAGCTATCCGCAGCGCCGCACTATTAACGACCGACGCATGGCCATCGGCTCGCGTCAGATATACCGGATTATCGGGGGCGATCGCATCAAGATCCTGGCGAGTTGGAAAGTGGGGCGGCTTCCAGAACGTCTCGATCCATCCGCGACCAACCACCCATTTTCCCGGCGCGGTTTGTTTCACCCGTTCGGCGATCTTTTGCAGAAAATCTTCGCGCGTATTGGTGCCCTCAAGATTCAAGCGCATCTCGCGTTCACCGATTCCAAAAATGTGGCAATGGGAATCAGTGAGTCCGGGCACAACCGTTTTGCCCTGGAGATCAATGACTTTGGCCTCGGGAAGCCTGTCCCTGGCGCTGCTGGCGGAACCGACAAAAATGATATGGTCGTCCTCGACTCCGATAGCTTCGGCGTGCGGCTGTTTGTTCCCGCCGGTGTAGACGTTCGCGTTTACAAAAACGGTTGTGGTTGCGGCTGGCGCCAAGAGCGGGCCCCAGACCGCAATCCATACGAAAATAACAGTTTTACGGAAGAATTGTGCTTTCACTTGACGTCGCCTCGAACTTCGCGCTTATCAATCGGCGGGGGAAACGCACTTCCGGAGTGGAAGTCGGCTGCTTGGTTGAACATCCACATGGAGTTTGAATTTTCTTTTGCCACTTTCGCCCCGTTTTATAGACTCTTGGCTTCCCCGCAGACGAGTAATCAACTTCAAAATTTTAGTCGTCTGAACGAGGCACATCCTACCAGCAACTGCGATTCGTTTTTAGGTTGGCGACGCAAAAGGGGCAGCGCGGGCGTCCGCTAAGTATTATGGCGAACTTTTTCCCACGCTGGACGAACTGGTTACCGCTCAAACTCGCCATTTGCGGCATCCTCGCCGTCACCGGGTTAACCGCCGCCACCTGGTATTACGCCACCCCCAAATATACCCGAGTCGGGTATCAACCGATTCAGCCGGTCCCGTTTCCACACGACATCCATGTCGCGCAACTGGGAATGGATTGCCGCTATTGCCACAGCTTTGTCGAGACGGCCGCCCACTCGAATCTTCCCACCACCCAGGTGTGCATGAATTGCCATCAGCAGGTCCAAAAGGATAATCCCAAGCTCGAGCCAGTTCGAGCCAGCTGGAAAACCGGTAAGCCCATCGAGTGGGTCCAGATTCATCGCACCCCCGATTACGTTTTTTACAATCACGCCGCGCACGTCAATCGCGGGATCAGCTGCGCCAGTTGCCACGGCGATATCAATCACATGGGTACCGTCTATCACGCCAAACCTCACAGCATGGCGTGGTGTCTGGAATGTCATCGCCACCCCGAGAAATTCCTCCGGCCTGAAGACCAGATTTTTAATCTCGACTGGAAACCGGAGGACGTTAAGCCATCGGAATTCGTGGCGAAGTACGGTCAGCCTAAAGGTGAAACGGATGATTGGAGCAAAAAGGAAAAGCTCACCCAGACCGAAATTGGCCAGGTTTT
>DATFCK010000408.1:0-3926 GCA_035253185.1 Chthoniobacterales bacterium
CCATCCGACAACGATGCCGGCAGCCCTTACCGGTAAAGTCGGCGGTCAGCTGCCGGGCCCCTGAGCCACGGAATACACAATATATATGTACGGTTTAGCGTCCCGGAGGGACCCAAGACATTAGCCGGTTCCTCCTGCGTCCGGCAGCTGCCGGACTAGGGCGCGACAGGGCTGAAGTGAGGAACGAGCGCAAACACCGGATCAATTCAAAGAAGAGACACGCGCCCTGAAGGGGGGCGAGAAGATCTCCAGCTCCTTCGCCCCTTCGGGGCGCATTACTTTTTCATGCAGAGAACCGGTGGTTCCGCGCGGGCTTCACGACCGGCGGCTAATATCGGCTGTCCCTTCAGGACACATAGCGAACGCGCTAAAACATGCAGATATATTTAGAGAGAGGGAGAGGTGGAGCGAGGGGATTGTAAACGTGGCACGGCGGGGGGCCGGCCGCCGACCGGCGATTTGTTTAAATAGCAGTGTGCCGCCGGGAATCCGGTTCGCGTCCGGATAACCGGCGGCACCATCGGCTGCGATTGCTATCCACCCGTGTTCGGCTTATGGCGGGGTGGGGTCAACAACTTCGATTCGATTCACCTGGCCTTCGGCGTCGAAATCGAGCTGGACCCGGGTGCCGGCCCTGACGGTCGACGGCTGGACTGGTGAACCGGATTCGTTCTCAAAACGAACATCCTTGCCCAGCACATATTTCACGGGCTGAGTCATAGGCGTGGATCTGACCGTGATCGTTTTACCCGGCTCGAAGGCGCTCACTGCCCCGATCGCGTTGGTCTCAGTCATTCGGGTATTAGTCTGCGTTTTCGGTCCCGACGTAATACCGGGATTGCTATGCTGCGCCAGCGCAACCGGAGTTAACGCCAGGGATGCCGCAATGATAAGTGCAGTATATCTCATTTGGTTCCTTTCGATTTGATGTCTGGTTGTCAATGCTATTCAGTGAGTCTTAACCACCAGCCTGAATTAGACATTTCGGGTTAATTACATCGTTGCAATGCCGGCCTCTGATCACAAAACGATGGCGTCCTTCCAATTGCGGCCTGCGGTCGTTAGCCAGAGTGCGGTCCCGAAATGGCCATCCCATTAGCAACCGCAGCCCGGCGGCACTGCATTTATTTTACCTAACGACAACGACAAGAGTAGTTAGTACCGCGATGGCTCCTTCGAAGCGGCTGGTGAGCCGAAATAAAAAAGTTGGCTACTTTTTTTGCCCGATGATCGTGACCGGGGTGCCGCGTTCAATCAACAACTGCAGCTCCTGAAGATCTTCCCGGTGCATGGCAAATCCGCGCGGTGAGGCCGTCGCCGTGGCCGGTCCGGCGGCGTTTTCGATTTCCACGGCGTTGTCGGCCACACCTTCTTCATCGGAAACCCCGTAAAGAATGTAACCGCGTGAGCCGAGATGCAGCCATGGCGTCATTGCGTCCCGATCGCCTTCTTCCGGCGCAGTCACCCGCACACCAGCCTTCCACAGGCTAACGCCCGTAATTCGGGTGGTGATCGGCACGCGGATCGGGTTCCGGAGGTTAATTGCGACGATCGGGTACTGTTTAAAAAACTCGTTTCCAGTATGGACCACAACTCGCTCGTTAGGCAAATCCAGCGTGACGGTGAACTCGGCCGTCGGCACCCAGAGTCGATCGCCCGGACGCAGCCGGGTCGATTCCAGATTGTTTGTCCGCTGAATGATTTCCGGTGTGGAATCGAGTTTACGCGCGATCCGCCAAAGCGAGTCGCCCCGTTCCACCACATACTGGGTTTTGCCGAAGGGATACTTGGTCGAGAAGAACATCTCGGTATTAATCTTGCCCAGCAGCTTGCGGGCGGCTTTCGCTTCCGGCCGCTTTGGATAAATGCGCAACAGGGTACGCAGAAACTCCTGGGCTTCGTTCAGTTTTCCTTCGGCCCGGAGCTTTCTCGCCTTCTCCATTTCGCCAACTATCGGATGCACCCATTTTGGCAGCGGTTCATCCGACAGAAAACGGTACGGGTTCAGGGCATCATATGCGAGATAACCGCCCCCGCCGACTATTGCTACCGCCAGGACGAGCACGATCAGCAGTTGCACTGTGGTAAGCCGCTTGCGGTAGCCGCCGACGTAAATTGGACGCTCCATTCCGGAAGTTGCTAGCGTTGAGTGGACAAGAAATTGACGCCGGCGAGACGTGACCGGCCACTCAGCGCTGTCACCACGCGTACGGGTTCGGCCGCGAATTCGTTAGGCACACAACAGATATGGCAAAGAGGCGCGCCGCCGGGAGTCCCGGCTCTGGTATTCGGATCCCGGCGGCGCAGCATTCTCGAACCGGCCCATTAACTCATTCCAACATTACCGTAGCCTTTCCCGCTGATTACAAAGCGCCGCCCCGGACCATCACTTGCCGAAGGGGCTCATTGTTCCATTTCGCCAGAATTCAAATCGCGGTCGAAGAACGGCGTTGCGGAATAGTTTAGACGGGACCGTCTGCTCCGGTAGCGCTACACCGATGACCAGCGCCGGCTGCGGGGACGGCAGCCGGCGCCTGGCCCATCGTCGCGGAGATCGAGTCTAACTCAGTAGCTCTCGATTTCCCGACGCAACTCTTCTTTGGAGCGGCCGGTCTTTTGTTGAAGCCGTCCGATCATCTCTTCTTCCTTGCCCTCCGCGAACCTGAGGTCGTCATCGGTCAGGTTCGCATATTTCTGTTTTAGTCTGCCCTTCACTTCGTTCCAGTTGCCTTTGAGTTCTAGGTTAGTCATGTTGATTCTATCGGCAGGCAATCTTGCCGCGACATTGCTGCGCAATTACAACTCGCGTGCAGCATCACGTTTCGCGAACACAGAGAAGCATTTCGTTCCTATTCGTCGGATAATCCTCAACGCGCGGATTCGTGTCACGACTGTAACGTCGGGGAAATGCGAGCGTTAAATAAGCCCGGCAGAAATGGAGGCATGCTCCGACAATTTACAAACTTACAAGGATACACCCTCGTCGCATCCGATGGAGATGTCGGCACCGTGCGCGAGTTTTATTTCGAATCCGAGAGTTGGATGGTGCGCTATGTAGTGATTCAGATTCCGGGCTGGATGCAGGAACGCCGAATCCTCATCATGCCGAACGTGTTGGACGAAGTAGATGCGCAAGACGGCGCAATCGCGATCAAATCGACAAAGCAGCAGACGCGTACATCGCCCGCGCTCAGTCCGGTTCGTGGGCCGGAACCAGATTCGGACGAGATCAATCGTTTGGCTGACAACCATATGAAGTCAGATTGCCATCTGCTCTCCAGCAATGAGTTGCTAGCGCGCTACAGTTTGCTCGCCCAAAATGCCGACATCGGAACAGTGGAAGACTTCATCCTGGACGACGAACAATGGGGCGTTCGTTATCTTGTTATCCGGACAGGCGATTGGCTCCGCGACAAAAGGGTGTTGCTGGCTCCCGAGTGGATCGAAAAAATCTCCCCTGAATGCGGGGACATCTTTGTCAACCTGGCACCATCAGTCATAAAGGACGCCCCGCGCTACGACTCCGACGCGCAGATAAGCACCGCGTTTGAACAGCGCCTGCATGATCACTATCAGTGCCGAGGGCATTGGCAATCCCGCTAGTGCAGCGATGGGAGGAGCCCGGCTCCGAAAAATACGGATTACTTCATCGTTTGTTAGGCAATCTGCGTTTTAAAGGTGATTTCATCTCCTTTTCCAACGGCCCGGAGCAGGCCATACCCACCGCGGGGGGCCCACACCTGATTTATGCCGAAACAATTTCGGTTGACCTTGAAAAGGTGTTGAGTCGGAGCAGGCTGAGTTCCAATGAACAAGTCGCGGCTCGGCCCGTTCCAACATTTTTTCCGAACCGAATCGCTCGGCGGTTTGGCGTTGTTAGTCTGTTCGGTCGCTGCTCTGGTATGCGCCAACTCTTCCTGGGCGAG
>DATFCK010000409.1:0-5733 GCA_035253185.1 Chthoniobacterales bacterium
CATAGACCGCCGCTACAGAAGATGGCCTAACGAATCGATTTTGGTTCGATTGCACGAATCAAAATTTAATGCCTGGTGATCCGCTGTTCCACGACGACAATGCCGTAAATCGAGACATTTGAACTGCCGATACTTTCCTCCAGCCTGCTTTGGCATATCGTGCGGATAGGCAGAGGAAGGAATACTCCGATTTTGTGAAAGACATTTACGACATTGTCGCTGACTTCCAGCTGAACCCTGGCGCGCCCGTCGCATTGGCCACGCTGGTCCGGGTCGAAGGCTCCAGCTACCGGCGTCCCGGCGCGCGACTCTTGATTCGTCCGGACGGACGCATGGTCGGCTCGCTCAGCGGCGGATGCATCGAAGAAGAAATCGCCCGGCGCGCCCAATCCGTTCTGGAATCCGGTGAGCCAATCCTGATCGACTTCGATACTCGCCGCCAATTCGGTTGTCACGGCAAGATCAATATTTTTATCGAACGGGCTCGGCCCGAATTGCTCAGTTCCATCGCTTGGGCAATCCATGCGCGGAAGAGTTGCATCGTTGTCACCAGCTCTGAGGGTTCGTTCTTACGATCTTCCGCAGGGGAAGATGTTACCTTCCCGCGAACTGGGGATACTCCGGGGGAAGCTGTTAGCTTCCCTAACGAGACAGAGCCGGAACCTAACAGCTTTCCCTACAGACCATTTGTGCAAAATGTCCAACCGCCGATGCGGTTGCTCATCTTTGGCGAAGGCCCGGATAGCGCGCCATTACGAAAACTGTGCGCCGTAGTGGGATGGGAGTCCGTCGAAGCCGCTGATGTGGCGAGCGCGACACTCGAAATCGACAACTGGACAGCGGCGATTGTGAAGTCGCACAACTTCGGCCGTGATTTCGCCGCCTTGGCCAGGCTGTTGCCGTTAGACTTGCGATATGTCGGCTTGATCGGCCCGAAGAAGCGACGCGACGAATTACTAAACGAGCTGTTGCAAATTGACGTGCCGATTAATGCCGGTTTCTTTGCTCCGGCGGGGCTGGATCTGAATGCCGAGACACCGGAAGAGATTGCGCTGTCAGTAATGTCGGAAATCCAGCGGGTGTTTGCCGACGGCTCGGGCAAATCGCTACGTGATCGCAAGGAGCCAATCCATTGCCGGCCGGTGTCGCCGAAAGAGAAAATCGCGCGATGGCAGAAGTCGCCGCCATAATTCTGGCAGCTGGCGGGTCCTCGCGATTTGGCCGCCCCAAGCAACTGGTCGAGTTCGATGGCATTTCGTTAGTCCAGCGGGCAATCAAGGCGGCGAGCGAAGGCGGTTGTCGAGCCATCGTGGTGGTCACCGGTAGTGATTCACAGCAGATCGCCGCGAAAATCGTCCAGAGTGACGTCTCCACGGTGGAAAATGGCGATTGGCAAGAAGGAATCGCCAGCTCGATTCGCGCCGGCGTACGTCATTTGATCCAAACCGCGTCGCCAGTGAGCGCGGTGGTACTAATGGTGTGCGATCAGCCGTTTGTCAGTGGCCAAATCGTAGCCGAATTGATTGACAAATGGCGCGCTGCCGACAAGCTGATTGTCGCCTCCAATTATTCCAACACGTTAGGCGTCCCGGCATTGTTCGATCGATCCTGCTTTGAGGAGCTGCTTCACCTTCAGGGTGACACCGGCGCCAAACCCATCATCTTGAAGGATCCGCAGCGCGTCGCGCAGATTCCATTTCCCGAAGGCCATTACGACATCGATACCGAAGCGGCTTCTGCCCGCCTCCCGCGCGCCGATGAATGACGAGTTACCAACGTCGAAGCTCGAAGAATTTTTTGATGGTTAGACCGATCAAGCGAAAATCATTATAATGCCATCAGACCCTAACGCCTAACCAGATCGCCAAACCGGGAGTCACGATATAAGATATAATCACCATGCCGCGCTTCGAATCCTTCGACCAACGCAATTACGAAATGGTTCCGGCGCGTCAAGGGTATGCGCGCTGGGCGGAGACTTACGAAGAGACGATCAAGCACGACATGGATGTGTGGCTGCTCGAGAAAGTTCAGAGCGTCCGGTGGAATGCGGTCCGCCGTTGCGCCGATCTCGGCTGCGGCACCGGGCGAAGCGCCGCCTGGCTGGCGAGCCGGGGAGTCAAGATGATTGACGGTGTCGACGCCACGCCCGAGATGCTGGATCGCGCTCGCGACCGGCAGTTATTCTCGTCGCTGCATTTAGCGGACGTTTGCGCGACCGGTTTGCCAGCAACGACATACGACCTGGTGATGACCTGCCTGGTTGACGAACATCTGGCTGATCTCGCCCCCTTATATGCGGAAGCGTCTCGCATCAGCCTGGACGGAGCCGCCTACGTTCTGGTCGGTTTCCATCCGTTTTTCATCATGGCGAGCGGAATGCCGACACACTTCAAGGGAGCCGACGGCGCACCGGTAGCGATCGAGACGCACGTGCACTTGTTGTGCGATCATGTAACTGCCGCCCTCGCCGCCGGGTGGCGCCTAACCGAGTTGCATGAGCAAGTTATCGATGACCGGTGGGTGAAGACCAAGCCCAGCTGGGCCGCATATCGTGATGTGCCAATTAGTTTCGCCTGCGTGTGGCGGCGGTAATGCCCCCGAATGAAAACCGCTGTTCTGGCGGCTATGGCCTTGATTGCGTCGCTACTCACCCCGGCTCCGGCGAAGAATCTCGACGACGCAATGTCAGTCGTTGACCGGTACGTCAGCGAGCATAAACAGTGGAAAAAAACGGACTACACAATCCACCGGCGCCGTGAGCAAGGTCGCTACATGGTTTTTCTCGTTAACTATCTTCTCGATGAGCAGCGAATCACCGCCGGCGGAAGCAAAACATTTGAGGCTTACTATGATCCTGCCCAGCGCAAAGTGGTTAAAGAAGTGCACTTTCAGTAGGGCGACACCATCACTCACGCTGAAGCACGGCATAGGAAATCCTTGCTATCGCCATGGCATCGCTTTTGAGCGGTGTGGATGTTAAGGCGCAGATAACACCGCGCCGAAAAGTTAACAAGATCCCCCCGTTACTTTCCTCCGAAGAACTTTCGAAACGATCGAAATAGTTTGTTCGGGAAGCGGGCCGCATTTTGTCCGAGATCCTGCAATCGATTGGCAAACATCTGGTTGCCGCCGTGAATGTCACAGGCCCGGTTAGGCACGCGGGTTATCGGCAGATCGATCTCGTAGGCGGTGCCATCGTTCTGGCAACCGGTGGTGGCGAGATAATTCGAGATGGAGCAAACCATCGTCCGCTGAAGTGGCATGGTCGGTTGCAAGGGCTGCGGTGGATAACGCTGAGCCGCCTTATTCATCACCTGCGCCCACACCGGCAAGGCCAGCGCCGCGCCATAACCGTGCGGGATTATTGTCACCGGTTGATCGAACCCGACCCAAACGCCGCAAGTCATGTTGCTGGTGTAGCCCAGAAACCACGCATCCTTGTAGTCGTTAGTGGTCCCAGTCTTCCCGGCCGCAGGATATTTGAAACCTAACGACCGCGCCGCCGCCGCTGTTCCCCGGGTCATGACCTGCTCCATAAGCTCGGATGTCATCCAGCAGGCGCCGGGATCCATGGATGTCACTGAAATATGGGCCGCCCGATAGATCGGCTGATGCTCCTGATCGTCGATGCGCTCGATGATGTAGGATTGTTTGCGAACGCCGGCGTTCGGATAGATGGAATACGCAGCGGTTAGGGCGCGGAGATTGGTCTCGAACGAACCAATGTAAATCGCCGCGCCGGGCGGCACATTATCAGACAGGTTGAGACTGATCGCCAGCCGCTGGACGCCATCAAGCCCGGCAAATTGTCCCACCCGAACGCTCATGGTATTGCGCGAATGAATGAGACCGTAGGAAACCGGCTGGACGCCTCCGAACGTTCCGTCGGAGTTACCGGGACTCCAGTTTCCCGCCCCTTGAATTTCACCGGGCTGGATCGGTCCATCGCTAATCGCCGCCCCTGGCAGCAGCCCGTTAGTGAACGCGAGCGTGTAAACGAACGGCTTGAATGCCGAGCCGACCTGACGATTTGTCGGTTCCAGCGCCCGATTGAATTTGCTCTGCGCGTAATCACGACCGCCAACCAATCCCCGGATTCCGCCGCTGGCATTGTCGATCACCACCACGGCTCCCTCGAGATAAGGCATTGAGCTGTCTTCGCCCTGTTCCGGCGGGTGATAGTTTGCTTTGAGCGGATGCCGGAAATTTGGCTGGCGCTCGATTTTGGCAAGTTGCGATTCCAACGCTTGCTGGGCTGCGTTCTGCACCGCCGGATCGAGCGTGGTATATATATAGAGTCCGCCGTTATCGATCTGGTCCTGGGTCAGGATGTTATTCAGATCCCGCTGCACCGCGTCCATGGCGTAATTCTCCTGGATCTGGAGCATCTTCTTGCGACGGGTGTCGATCTTCGCGTGCTTGGCCTGTTCAGCCTGGGTGGCGCTAATCTTTTTCAATTCCACCATCCGGTTTAGAACTGCGTCGCGCTGCGCGGCAGCGCCTTCCGGATTGCGTAGCGGTGAAAATCGGTTAGGGCTTCGAATCAAACCGGCTAACAACGCCGCCTCGGAGAGATTCAGTTTCGACGCGCTTTTACCAAAGTAAGCCTGTGACGCCGTTTCCACGCCGTAACAACCGGCGCCGAAATAAATTCGATTAATGTACAACTCCAGGATCTGCTGTTTGGTAAACTTCCCTTCGATCCGCAGCGCGACCATCGCCTCCAGCAGCTTGCGATGCAGCGTTCGTCCACCCAGCGGCAAACTGTTGCGGGCCAGTTGTTGAGTAATGCTGCTCGCGCCTTCTTTCGCGGAAACGCTCAGGATATCGCGGACCAAAGCGCGGGCGATGCCTCGCCAATCGATTCCGGGATGCTGATAAAACCGGGTGTCTTCGCGCGTGAGCAGGGCGTCAATGAATTGCGGCGAAACTTCGTTCAGCGATACTTTCAACCGGTTCGCTCCGGCCAAACGACTGTAAATTTTACCGTCAACATCGAACACGGTGTTGCGCTCCGGCATTTGTCCCACCTTGTTCATGTCGAAGGTGGCCGCCCATGCGGAATAAAACAGTAATACTGCTACCCCCGCGGCGCCGACCGCGCCGAGGAGGGTCACTTTCCACCCGTACCGACCAATGATGCGCTTCTTCCCGGAAGCGATTCGGGCCAGAAACTTCATCGTTGTGGAGGTAAGCTGCGCCGACAGAGCCGTCGCATAAACTGTTGAAAACGTAGACGGCTGAAGGGATTCAGCTGTTCAACAGTTTGCCCGGAATTAGAGCCGTAATTTGACCGCTGACTCGTGCTGCTCGGTCGAGCAGGGCGCGTTAAGCGGAACTCCGGCATCGGCGGCGCTCGGCTGAACAATCTTATTGTCGATCAGGTACTTCTCAACTTCCTCTCCGCTCACGTCGGCAAGCATTTTGCCGTTGATCTCGACGCAAGGCGACAGCGGCTGGCCGCTTTTGGTCTCCATTTCCCAACGGAAAGCCGGATTTTGGATGATATCTTTCTCGGTGTACTTCAGGTTGTATTTTGCCAGCACGGCACGCACGCCGCCGCTCCAACCACAATGAGTCTTCAAATAGGCAGTGATTTCTGGTGTATCCATCGCGCGGTTAATCTAGCACCGGTCGCGGTTTCTGTCAGGTCATGGTGTAACGGGACCGCTCCTGCTCCTGCTCCTGCTCCTGCTTCTGCTCCGTCCTGCTCCTGATCATGATCATGAT
>DATFCK010000410.1:0-6272 GCA_035253185.1 Chthoniobacterales bacterium
GACGTCGTAACTGCGTCCAACCGGAAGAGCGTCTCGCGGCGCCACCCGAAAATCTTTGGTTTCGAGGGTGTCGGTCACCGACAGGTCGTCGCTAACTACGACCTCCACCGGAAATCGCTGCCGCGAATCACGGTCCTGAAAATAAACATGATCGGCGGCCTCATTGAGTTTTATCGGGTAACTGGATGAGAGCCAGATCTGTGGCCGCACCGTCAAACGATCGCGTTCGTCGTAGTCTGTCGTGATGGTGAATTCCGGCGCATCAAGTTCTGCCCGCCAATTCGGAGCCTTGACCGGTTTTCCTTCGGCATCGGTTAGGCCGCCGACCAGACGAATCTCGTGGCGACCCCCGGCCACCACCCCGCGCACCTTGAATACGCCTTCGGTCTGGCTCTTCCATAAGAATGTGCCTTCAAGGTCGGGCTTGCTGGAAAAGGGACACTTCTGGCCGGCTGCATCAATTTTGTCGGCCGTGACCATTGCCGTCGGAAAGGTGATGACAATTTCGTCGCCCGGAGAAATTTCGCCTTCACTCGGACGAATAACGATCCCGGCATCGTCGTCAGCCGAAGACTCCGCCGCACCCAGGGTGGTGCAAATCGCCACCATGCAGCCGCACAGTGATAACAGAAATTGCTTCATTGCTTTGCTGCTTCCAATTGCCGAATTCGGGCCAGATCGGCATCGGCCTGCTCGCGACGGCCGAGTCGACGCGCCGCATTTTCACGCTCCTGAAGAGCCGGGACAGATTCCTGGATGTCGAGCGAGCGCGTGAGCGACGAGATTGCGCCGGCAAAGTCCGCGCGCTGGGCTTCAATTTTACCTCGAGCGAACCAGATGCCGGCATTGTTCGGTTCGAGTTCGGTAGCGCGAACGGCGTGTGCCGATGCTTCTTTGGTTTGGTCCAGTTCAGTTAGGCTGAGTGAGGCTTCGCAGTGCGCCGACCCCAGCTGGTCATTGATTGCCAGAGCCGCTTTGGCATCCGCCAGCGCCAGTGTGAATTGCTGCAAACCGCGTAACGTTTTTGAACGACTAACCAACGCATCCGCGGCCGATTGATTTGCGGATATGGCAATGTCTTCGGCCGCAAGTTCCCGCAGCGCCTGATCAGATACATGCCCGTTCTGGGATCGGGTTAACTTCTGATTAACCTGCAAAGCGACCGCGTCATCCGTCCGTTTGGCCGCGAGAAGAGCATCGGCCGCTTGAATACGGGGACGCATCCAGCCGGGCTGCAATGACATTGCCTGCCGGCAATCGTCTAGCGCCACGTCCGGCAGTTCGGCTAACGTCAAGAATCGCGCCCGATCAAGCAATGCTGCGGCATCGTTAGGCGCTTTCGCCAGTTGCCCATCCAGCGCCTTGAGGCGCGGGAGCACCGGTTGCAACCGTTCAAATCGCGGGAGCGCGTCTTTCACCGCGGCATCGGTTGCATCGAGCCGGGTGGCTTTACTGATTTCGCTGAACGCAGCGTCCCATTGTCGCAGATGCAGCAGCGCGATCGCGCGTTCTGCCCGGCGGCCGGCCGAATCTTCGGCGGTGATGGCCTTGGCCAGGTAAGCCGCCACGTTATCCCAGCGTTCCTGGGTGCGGTTCAGGTCCGCCAACTTTTGATACATAGCCGCCGCGTTCAGTCGGCTGGGTTTTCGCGCCAGGAACGCCAGCCAATGGCGCTCCGCAATCGCGTAGTCCTTCCGACGAACGAAAATATCACCGCGAAAATCGTCAATGGCGGCCGGCGGCTTTCCGGCCCTTTTGCTCCACTCTTCCAGCGAAGCCTCGGCGCGATCGAGATCGCCCAGTTCAATCTGCGCGGAGACGAGCCGTTCCCAGGCGTTGTGATCCCCTGGCTCCGACGCAGTTATACGCCTCCCGAGCTCGACGACCGCCGGCTTATCACCGGCTTCGACGGCTTCCGCGAGCTGTGATCGCAGATCTTTGAGATCTTCCGCTGCGCCGCAGACAAAATCGCCTGCCACTGCGAGCGACAGGCCCAAAATAATGAGCCGGGTAACGATGGCGAAATGATGAGCGGGGCCGGACGCGATTTTCAACTACTTTTAAATACGCTGACCTGGCCCGCGTTCTTTCAAGCAGATGCAAATCGCGATGCGCTTTCGGATGAAGTGTCCCGGCGACACAAATTCCCATTGAACCGAACATCCGGTCACAGCAGCGTAGGTGCGAGCTGCACCGGTAATCGGAGCCGGGATGGCAGCTTGATTATGTCCCGGGAATACACCCTTCATCGCGCCCACAGTTCGACGTCGATTCACATCGATTACGACGCCGAGCTGAATGAGCAGCAGCTGGCCGCGGTGACCGCCTCGCCGGGACCGATGCTTATCATCGCCGGCGCGGGATCGGGAAAGACCAGAACGCTCACCTATAGAGTGGCTTACCTGCTCGAGAACGGCATTGATCCGCGAAACATCCTGTTGCTGACGTTCACTAATAAGGCTGCGCGGCAAATGCTCGATCGGGTCGCGAATTTGTTGCCAGTCGATGCCAGCGGGATTTGGGGCGGCACCTTTCATTCGATCGGCAACCGGATGTTGCGCCGGCACGGGAACGCCCTGGGTTACGGCAACGGATTCACAATCATGGATCGGGAAGATCAGAAAGATCTGATCAACACCGTAATTGCCGATATTGGAATCGATCCCAAGGAAATCCGGTTCCCCAAAGGCGATGTTCTGGCCGAGATCTTCAGCTTCATCGTCAATACCGAGTGCGCGGTCGAGGAGCTGCTGGCCGGCCGATTCCCATATTTCCTGCCGCTGCTGGAGCGCATCAAAGAAGTTCACGCGCGCTACGAAAAGAAAAAGAAGGCGACCAACTCCATGGATTTCGATGATCTGCTGGAGAAAACCCTGCGGATGCTAAAGGAACATGATGGGATCGCTTCGTTTTATCGGCGGCAATTTCAATTTATCCTGGTGGACGAATATCAGGACACCAACAAAATCCAGGCCGACCTGATCGACACGTTAGGCCGGGATCATCGCAACGTCATGGTGGTAGGCGATGACGCCCAGTCCATTTATTCGTGGCGAGGCGCAAATTTTCAAAACATCCTTGAGTTTCCGAAGCGGTATCCGGAGGCGCAGGTGTTCAAAATCGAGATGAATTACCGCAGCGTTCCCGAAATTCTCCAGGTAGCGAATGCGGCTATTGCGGCGAACGTGGACCAGTTTCGAAAGAATCTCAGCGCAACACGGGAGTCGCACGGCCTGAAACCGGCCGTGGTCGCGCTAAACGATGGCGCTGAGCAAGCGCAATTTGTAGCCCAACGAATCCTGGAGCTGCGCGATGAAGATGTCGAACTCACCGAGATCGCGGTACTCTACCGTGCGCATTATCACGCGATCGAACTACAACTGGAGTTATCACGGCGCGGTATCCCATACCAAATCACCAGCGGTATCCGGTTTTTCGAACAGGCGCACATCAAGGATGTGACCGCGTTTTTGCGGCTGGTGGCGAATCCGCGTGATGAAGTCGCGTTCAAGCGCATGGTGAAGCTCCTGCCGGGGATCGGTAACCGCACCGCTGATAACCTGTGGAGAGAATGGGATGCCGCAATTGTAGCCGGAGTCGGTGACCCCGGGCTCTCCGGAGCCTCACCAAGTCCTGAGGCAGCCGGAGTGAGCGGCCCCGGCTCCAATGCCAGTCCGGCTCGGACCTTTGGCAAAATCATTCGCGACATGAAAGTCGGTCCGCGTTCGAAGAAATCATGGGATCAACTCGCTGATACGCTGGACGAGATTGCGCCGGACGGGCGGCCCAATCCGCCGTCCGAAATGATCACCTCGGTGGTCGAAGCAATCTATGACGATTATGCCAAGTTAAATTTCACCAATTACGAGCTGCGGCGCGAAGATTTGAATCAACTGGCCGCGTTCGCGCGGCAGTTCAAGGATCTGAATGAATTTTTGTCGCAGCTCGCCTTGATCAGCAATGTTGATGCGGAAGCAGCGCCTAACCAGACTGCCGATAAGGAAGCAGTCAGTCTTTCGAGCGTGCATCAGGCGAAAGGCCTCGAGTTTCACACCGTGTTTGTAATCTGGTTAACCGACGGAATGTTTCCAAGCTCGCGTTCACTGGATCGCCGCGAAGATTTGGAAGAAGAGCGCCGGCTGTTTTATGTGGCAGTTACTCGCGCCCGGGATGAGCTTTATCTCACCTATCCCCACATGCGATTGAACGCCGGTTATGGCGACATCTTCCAGCGGCCATCGCGTTTCCTGAAAGAAATTCCGAACAAGCTGGTCGAAGACTGGCAAGTGAAGCGGAGCTGAAACTAGCCCCAGATCAACACAGATTTTCACAGATAAATGCTGGAATTCCCGCGAGCGACCGATTTGATAAACGCGATGGAATCATTGTGGTTAGGAAGATCTCTGAATCTGTGTCGCATCTGCGTCGCATCTGTGGCTGAATGAACCTCTCGCCGGACAAGAAAATCGCGGGAGTCCTCGCCCCGTTGTTCGCGCTGCGTCGCGAAGACGATTTAGGGATTGGGGATCTGGCGGCGTTGCGTGAATTCATAGACTGGTCGGAACAAGGCGGATTCCGGCTGGTCCAATTACTCCCAATCAATGAGACCGGTGGCGATAACAGCCCGTACAATGCAATCAGCGCAATGGCGATCGAGCCGACTACGCTCGAACTGGCGCCTGGAACTCCGGTTGATCTCACTCAGGAAATATTCGCTAAAACCATCGAGGGAACCGACCTAACGAAACTTCGCCGGGGCAATATCAAGTATCCGCGGGTCAAAAAACTGAAGTTGGAGTTGCTGGAGGCCGCTTTTGAAAATTTCGGCAACAGCGGCAGCGACGAGCGAAAGCGGGAATTTCACGAATTTGTCGAAGCCGAATCGGAGTGGTTAAGAGATTACACCTTGTTTCGCGCGTTGATCGAACTGAACAACGGCTCCGAAATGTGGGATCAGTGGCCGGAAGAATATCAAACGGTCGAACGCGCGCGGGAATGGTTAGGCAAGCTGCCGGCTGATCGTCAGGAAGCGATCGGCGAGCGTCGAATATTTTTCTGTTACGTTCAATGGATTGCCAATCAACAGTGGCGGGAAATCAAGGCATATGCCGAGCAGCGCGGGGTCGCGTTGATGGGCGATATCCCGTTCGGGGTCAGTTATTACAGTGCAGATGTATTCACCCGGCCTAACGAATTTGCGCTCGATTGGGCCGGCGGCGCCCCCCCGGAGCCCTATTTCAAAGACGACGAATTTACTCAAAAATGGGGACAAAACTGGGGCATTCCGCTGTATCGGTGGGACGTGATGGCAGCCAACCATTTCCGTTGGTGGCGGCAGCGCGTCCGCGGGGTCAAACACGTTTTTCACGTGTTTCGCATCGATCACGTTCTCGGCTTTTACCGCATCTACTCCTTTCCCTGGCGACCCACCCGAAACCAGGAATTTCTGCCGCTCAGCTGGGATGAGATGAAAGCCCTAACCGGCGGTCGCGAACCGCACTTTGCTCCTCGTGATGATTTGAGCCCGGAAAATGCCGAAGCAAATCGACGTGAAGGTGAAGAATATCTGCGAGTTGTGCTACGAGAAGCGGGCGCCACTCGAGTCGTAGGTGAGGATCTCGGCACCGTTCCCGACTACGTTAGGCCAAACTTGCAAAGCCTGGGCATCGCCGGATTCAAGATTCCCCAATGGGAATGTCCTCACAACCAGGTTATTCCGGGGGATCGATACGAACGTCTCTCCGTGGCCACCTATGCAACCCACGATCATAAGCCGCTGCGCGCATTGTGGGAGGAAGCGTTCGAGGAACAAACCGCGACCTCCGATCAGGCCAAAGGTGAATTGATAAAGATTGCGAAGTTTTCCGGGATCGACCGCGAGATCGGTCCGGCCGAGTACGAACGCGAATTTTATCCCAGGATTTTTGAGGCCTTGTTTGCCTGCAATTCCTGGATTGCGGTGGTGATGCTCACGGATCTGCTGGCGCGTAAATACCGGTTCAACGTGCCCGGCACCGCTGCTGACTCGAATTGGACGCGACGAATGCAGCGAAGCGTCGCGCAGTTGCAATCCTCCCCAAAAGAACGGCGCCGGATGCGGATTATGCGTGAACTGCTGGAAAAAACCGGCAGAGCGTAAAGTGTCTCGGACTGGGGAGCGCAGGCTGCTAGCCTGCCGGTCTCCTCAGCCTGCCGAGACGAACTTTAGAGACTTCCGTTGGCAAGGTGCCAACGGCAACCGGCTAGCAGCCTGTGCTCCCCCGGAAAAGGCT
>DATFCK010000411.1:0-4375 GCA_035253185.1 Chthoniobacterales bacterium
ACTTTGCGGTGTTAATCGGATTTGCCATTGCGCTGAAGCGTTCGATCGGCGCTGCCTCTCCGAGCCGCACCGCCGCGTGGTCGGCGGGTGGTTTGATCGCCTACGTCCTCTGTATGAACTTCGCCTCCACCGACTGGGTGATGTCGCTCAACCCGGAGTGGTATTCGACTATTTTCGTCGAGGTGTTCGCGGTCGGTCAGTTCCTTTCCGCACTCGCCCTGGTCACGTTCCTGTTGGGGTTGATCGGCGTACATCGATCGTTAGGCCACACCATTCCGGTCAAGGCATTGCACGATCTCGGGAACATGCTTCTGGCGTTTGTCATCTTCTGGACGTATCTGGCGTTTGCGCAGTTCCTGATCATCTGGTCAGGCAACCTGCCCAAGGAGATCTCGTGGTATCTCCAGCGCAGTCACGGCGGCTGGGAATGGTTTGCAGCAGCGCTTGCAGTCCTGGCGTTTCTAATACCGTTCTGGCTCCTGCTTTCCCGCTCGGCCAAGCAACAACCACGGCGGCTCGGAACCATCGCGCTTCTGATCGTCATCGCGAATGTGCTGATCGACTTCTGGTTTATCGCGCCCTCTTTTCATCCCGACGGCTTCCGTGTTCACTGGCTTGATCTGACGCAGCTGATTGCCATCGGTGCGTGCTGGTCAGCGTTCTTCCTGCATTTTGTGAAACAACGACCACTCCTTCCGGTGGAGTGGACGGAGGTGCCCCAGCATGTCTGAGCAGGCGAACAGATCATACGAAACTCGGGACGCGAATGTGCGTCTGATCGTGGGGTTTGCGGCTGGGCTGATTGCGGCCGCGATTGCGATTCATCTCGCACTGGCAGGGCTCTACAAACTGTTCGAGCAACAGCATCCGTCGCCCGACGCGCCGTCGCGAATCGCGTTCGATACCCGAATAGTGGCGCCGGAGCCGCAACTGCAAATCAATCCGCAGCAAGATTTGGCGAAGTTCGAATCCGACCAAAATGCCCTACTGAACAGCTACGGTTGGGTCAATCGCGAACAGGGCGTAATCCGAATTCCGATTGAACGGGCGATGGATCTGATCGTTGAGCGCGGCCTGCCGACGCGCGGTCCCGGGACTAACAATTCCAGCGGAATCACGCCTGAACAGCTGCAACATCAAAAGGCTGCTGCCACTGCGCCGCAGCAGC
Organism: Chthoniobacterales bacterium; assembly: GCA_035253185.1. Taxonomy (GTDB): domain Bacteria; phylum Verrucomicrobiota; class Verrucomicrobiia; order Chthoniobacterales; family UBA10450; genus DATFCK01. The sequence goes on from DATFCK010000411.1 coordinate 1,169, forward strand.
CGATCAAAGGTGACAAGTGAGAGGTAGAACGATATCGGCAAAACTGTTCCCATTTTTCGCGTGTGCCATTTCAATTCTTTGTTTTGGCCTAACTACCGTCCTGGGAGATACGCAGCAACAGATTGCCGAACGCGCGGGCCTTGAACAGAAGCTGAACGCGCAGCTGCCGTTGCAGGCCCTCTTCCGGGACGAACACGGCAAAACAGTGACACTGCGATCGTTCTTTCATGACGGAAAACCGGTAATCCTTGCACTGGCCTATTACGAGTGTCCGAACCTTTGCACCCTGGTGCTGAACGGAGTGCTGCAAACCGCGCAGGAGCTCAGGTTCGACGCCGGAACCGATTACGAAATCGTTGTCGTTAGTTTCGATGCCCGTGAATTGCCGGCGCTCGCGGCGGCCAAGAAACAAATTTATACTCAGCGCTACGACCGGCCCGGCACGGAGAATGGCTGGCATTTTCTTACCGGCGATAAAGAGAACATCGCGCAAGTCGCCGATGCCGTCGGTTACCACTTTTCCTACGACGCAGCGACGCGGCAGTTTGCGCATCCGAGCGCGATCATGGTCCTGACCCCGCGCGGCAAGGTAGCTCGCTACTTTCCCGGCATCGAATATCCACCCCGGGATGTTCGGCTCGCTCTCATCGAGGCCTCGCATAATCAGATCGGGTCGTTAGCCGATCGCGTGTTCCTGCTTTGTTTTCATTACAATCCGGCTACCGGCAAATACGGCCTGCTGATTGCCCGGGTGATGCAGTTCGCCGGAATCGGCACCGCGCTCGCGCTGGGACTCTACATCTTGTTTAACCTGCGGCGCGAGCGCCGCTTTGCTTCGTAGAGATTAGAGATGCGCACATTCTTCAATTCTCTCTTTCCGCCGCAAGCGTCGAACCTGGCGCCGAAAGTTGATGCAATTTATTTTGTGCTCCTCGGTCTTAGCGGAATCGTCGCCCTGGTTGTTTGTCTCACGATTGCATTCTTTTGTATAAAATACCGGCGCGGCTCAGGCGCGGATCGGACACCGCCGGAAGCGCGGCCCCGTCGATTCGAGATCGGCTGGACGGTAATTCCGTTTTTGCTCTTCCTTGGGCTTTTCCTTTGGGCAGCGGACGTGTTCTTCGCGATGTCGCGTCCTCCGGCAAACGCGACCGAGATCTACATCGTGGGCAAACAATGGATGTGGAAAGTCCAGCATCCGGACGGACGCCGGGAGATTAACGAGCTGCACCTGCCGGTCGGTCATCCGGTGAAGTTGATCATGACGTCACAGGATGTGATCCACGACTTCTTCATTCCGGCATTTCGGAACAAGCAGGATGTGGTGCCGGGCCGTTACACCACGGAATGGTTCACGCCTACCCGGCCGGGCACGTATCATCTTTTCTGTGCGCAATATTGCGGAACGGACCACGCCAGGATGGTGGGGACCATTCACGTGCTGCGCCCGGCGGAGTATGCGAAGTGGCTTCGCCAACAGCCCGCGCCAGATTCGTTAGTCGCAGCCGGAGAACGCGCATTTCGGGCGCGGGGCTGCAGTGGATGTCACGCGCCCGAGGCCGCCATCCGGGCGCCTTTGCTGGACGGAATTTACGGCAAACAGGTGCCATTGTCCGACAGCACTCTGGTTACGGCGAACGAACAGTATCTGCGGGACTCCATCCTTTTGCCTAACAAGCAGATCACAGCCGGCTACGAAGCGATCATGCCGACCTTTCAAGGCCAGATCAGCGAAGAGGAACTGAACGCAATCATCGCTTATCTGAAATCTCAACGGGAGGAACAACCCCAGTGAATTCCGGCACGTTGCAGGCGAAGCCGGCGCCCGCTGCGCCCATGGATAGCACTTACCTCAATGAGCGCACCACGATCAGTTCATGGCTTGTCACCACCGACCACAAACGTATCGCGCTGCTCTACATGGTATCGATCACGCTGTTCTTTTTGATTGGCGGCGCGGCAGCGACATTGATGCGTTTGGAGCTGCTCACCCCGCAGGGGGATCTGGTTACTTCCGACACTTACAATAAACTTTTCACCATTCACGGCGTGGTGATGGTTTGGTTTTTCCTGATTCCTTCCATTCCCACTGTGCTCGGCAATTTTCTTCTGCCGATGATGATCGGCGCTCGTGATGTCGCGTTCCCCAGGCTGAATCTTGCCAGCTGGTATTTGTTCATGGCCGGCGGCGCATTCGCTGTCTTTTCAATCGTGACCGGCGGAGTCGACACCGGCTGGACCTTTTACACGCCGTACTCGACCACTTATGCGAATGGCGCCGTGATCGCGATGGTCACGGGAATTTTCGTGGCCGGGTTCGGATCGATCGCAACCGGCCTGAACTTCATCGTCACCACGCATACGATGCGGGCGCCCGGGCTGACCTGGATGAAGCTGCCGCTATTTGTCTGGTCGCTTTACACCACCAGCGCGATCCTGGTTCTGGCCACGCCGGTGCTCGCGATCACGCTTGCCCTGGTTGCGCTGGAACGCGCTTTTGGCGTCGGCATTTTCGATCCTTCGTTAGGGGGCGATCCGCTTCTTTTTCAGCATCTATTCTGGTTTTACTCCCATCCCGCAGTTTACATAATGATTCTGCCGGGGATGGGCGTGGTCAGCGAATTGGTGACCTGTTTCGCCCGCAAGAAAATCTTTGGTTACCAGTTCGTAGCCGGCGCGAGCGTGGCGATTGCGGTGCTGGGGTTTTTGGTCTGGGGCCATCACATGTTCGTGAGCAGCCAGTCGATCTATGCCGGAATGATCTTCAGCATTCTCAGCTTCATGGTCGCCATCCCGAGCGCCGTCAAAGTTTTCAACTGGAGCGCGACGCTATACAAGGGTTCGATCTCGTTCCACACTCCGATGCTGTATGCCCTGGGCTTCATCGGTTTGTTCACCATCGGCGGCCTAACCGGTTTGTTTCTCGCATCGCTGGCGGTCGATGTGCATGTGCATGACACCTATTTTGTGATCGCGCATTTTCACTACATTATGGTGGGCGGCATGGTCATGGCCTACCTGGGCGGCCTGCATTTTTGGTGGCCGAAGATCAGCGGCCGGATGTATCCGGAATGGATCGCCAAGGTCGCCGCGTTAACGATTTTCGCCGGCTTCAACCTCACGTTTTTTCCGCAATTCATTCTGGGGTATCTTGGGATGCCGCGACGCTATCACGTCTACGCGCCCGAGTTTCAGGTGCTGAATGTG
>DATFCK010000412.1:0-12653 GCA_035253185.1 Chthoniobacterales bacterium
GATATCGCGATAATCTCGATCAGAACCCGGCAGCGTTGAACATAGTGGATTTCCGGAGTTCGACTTTGGCGAGGCTCACCCTGTTCAACGACACGTCGCATTACGCGACGCCGGCGGGAGCGATCCCGACGGTTCGACAGACCAGTTTGGGGAAAACATGGAACACCGCAGGTAGCTGAAAATGAAGGACAAATACCTATGAAAATTATAGGGAAAATCCTTACGTTTTTAACTTGCCTAGAACGTATACACTTTCCATAGTCCGGTCCCCCGGAATGAGTCCCTACCACCTAACGGCGGTATCCGCCGTTTTTTTGTTGTCTCTTGCCCTGCCCCTGTCCGCCCAAACCGTCGGTCAACCGGTCAGCGGCACGTCGCATAACGGCATTTGGTCCGAGGTGTCGGAAAGTGACATTTCAGCGCGTTTGTCGGCGGTCCGCGGCGCCGGGCGCCGTCGCGACATCATTCCGCAAAAATACCGCACCGTTCGAGTCAACAAAGCCGCCCTAACGAATAGGCTGCGTTCCGCCGCGCTGGAAACAGCCGGCCCAATCGAGGCCACCGGGCTGGAATTCGAAATGCCGCATCCAGCCGGTGGATTCCGCCGCTTTTTAATTCAGGAATCGCCGATTCTCGACCCCGAACTGGCCGCTCGTTATCCCGAGATCAAAACCTACATCGCCCAAAGCGTGGACGATCCTGGAACCACTGCCCGAATCGACCTAACGCCGCGCGGCTTCCATGCCATGATTCTGTCGGCTGAAGGCCAGATCTATATTGATCCTTATTCGCGCGATACCGACACCGATTATATTTCATACTTCAAACAGGACCTGAGTTCAGCGAAGCCGTTCGAGTGTCAGCTGGAGCAGGCGGGCGCAGACGTCGCCCCTTTTGCCGAGCCCTCAGCTAACATCCGGTCGAGCGGTGGAACGCTGAAAACTTACCGCCTGGCGCTGGCCTGCACCGGCGAATATGCCGCCGCAGTTTGCAGTCCGAATACACCCTCGGTGGCGGGTGCGCTGGCAGCCATGGTTACATCAGTGAACCGCACCAGCGCTATTTATGAGCGGGAATTCGCGATTCGTTTTGTCCTTGTTCAAAACACCGACAAATTAATTTTCCTCGACGGCAGCACCGACCCGTATTCGAACGGCAGCGGTTCAACGATGTTAGGTCAAAATCAATCTACCATCGACAGCGTAATCGGGACCGCGAATTACGATATCGGCCACGTGTTTAGCACCGGTGGCGGCGGCATAGCCATGTTAGCCGCGATCTGCACCGGAGGCATAAAAGCACGGGGCGTCACCGGCTCATCAAACCCGGTCGGTGATCCCTATGACGTCGATTATGTTGCCCATGAAATCGGTCATCAGCTTGGCGCCAATCATCCGTTCGACGGAACGTCCGGAAGCTGCGAGGGCAACGGAAATTCCAGTACCGCCTATGAACCGGGAAGCGGCACGACCATTATGGCCTACGCCGGGATTTGTACCGGGCAAAACTTATCCGCTCATAGCGACGATTATTTTCACACCATCAGCTACGACGAGATCATCACTTGCACGGCTCCGACCGGCAGTAACAACTGCGCTCAAACCAGTTCGACCGGAAATACACCACCCACCGTTGGCGCCCTAACGGCTTTCATTATTCCAGCACAAACCCCTTTCGCGCTGACCGCTTCCGCGACCGACCCGGATGGCGACACCCTGACCTACTGCTGGGAAGAATTTGATCGCGGTCCATTTCAGGATCCGACAGTTCAACCCAGGGATAACGGTAGTTCGCCACTTTTCCGGTCCTACGCTCCCAGACAAAGTCCGGTGCGCTATTTTCCCGCGCTTACCTACATCCTAAACAACCAAAATGTTCCGCCCGCTTTGGTGGGGAGTTTCGCCACCGGCGAGTTTCTGCCCGCCACCAGCCGAACGATGAATTTTCGAATCACGGTGCGCGACAATCATCCGGGTGGCGGCGGAACGAGCTACAACGCGACCACCGTGACTTCGGTGGCATCGGCCGGTCCATTTGCAGTGACCGCTCCGAACACCGGCCTAACCATCCCCGGCGGTTCGCAATATAGCGTTACCTGGAAAGTGGGGAACACCAATGTCGCGCCGATCAACTGCGCCAACGTAAAGATTTCGCTTTCCACCGATGGCGGAAACACCTTTCCGATCGTGCTGGCGGAGGCCGTGCCTAACAACGGCGCTGCGGCGGTGACAATTGTTGATACCGCCACCACGCAGGGGCGGATCAAGATTGAAGCAGTCGGTAACATTTTCTTCGATATATCCGACGCCAACCTGACCATCACGTCCACCAACGCGGCGCCGACCTTGAACATTACGAACGGTATCAGCGTCGTTCGCGGCCAAATATCGCCGACCGTGGCGGCAGTGGGCACTGCCAGTGATGCCGAAGGTACCCCCATGACCGTCTCGGTATCAGACCTACCGTTTGGCGCGCATGTCACTCCTACGATTTCAAACGGCACCATTTCTTTGAGTGCGACGGTCGATTGCTCCCTGGTCACCAACCTGCTGTCACGAACTTATCCCATCACTTTGACGGTTGCCGACAGCAACGGTTCCCAGACTTCAGCGAAAGTGAATTTGATGGTGGCGCCGAATCCAGCGCCGGTTTTGGGAGTCTATGGAAATATCACCGTGACCCGCGGCAATTCCGGCCTGTGCGTTCCGACTGCGCCGGTGACAGATTCGAACGGCAATCTCGCCGGTAATCCATACACGGTCGCGCCGACAACGTTGCCCGGTGGCGGAACGGTTACGGTAAATCAATCGACTGGCGCAGTTACCGCGACCACCACCAGTTCTACCTATCTGGGGGCGGTTCCAATCAAGGTAACGGCCGTTGATTCATGCGGGGCCGCGGCCGTTCGGATTTTTAACTTCACCATTGTGGCTCCGACAATTCCGTTGCTGCAATCGGGCCAAGTTAACGGGCTGATCGCAGAAGGTTGTGCACCGGCCAATGGCGCAGTCGATCCGGGCGAAACCGTGACGATTAATCTGCCCATTATTAATAGTGGTGAGACGGCAACTACGAATCTGGTGGCAACGCTGCAAGCGAGCGGGGGTGTAACCCCGATTACCACGAGCCAGAACTACGGGGCCATTGCCGGCAACAGCACCGTGAGCCGCGCTTTCCAGCTCAGTGCCAGTGGCAAATGCGGCGACTTCATTACCGTGACGCTGCAATTGCAGGATGGCGCAACCGGTTATGGCGTCATCACATATTCAGTTCGGTTAGGCAATGTTTCGAGCAACATGGTTTGGTCGCAGAATTTCGACGGAGTTGTTGCGCCGTTGCTGCCGGCCGGTTGGACGGCAACAGTCGCCTCCGGAGTGGCAATACCGTGGCTGGTAACTCTTGTTACACCGAATTCACCCCCAAACTCGGCGGTGGCCACTGCCGTTGCCACGGTGAGCGACAACCGGCTGACTTCGCCGGTGTTAAACATTCCGGGCAACAACGCTCAACTCACGTTCAAACATCGATGGAATCTGGAGGACGAGTACGACGGCGGAATCCTCGAGATTTCCATTAACGGGGGCGTTTTCACCGAAATCATAGCGGCCGGAGGCACGTTCGTCACCGGAGGTTATACCGGAACGATCGCTTCCGGTTTCGGCAATCCAATCGCGGGCCTGCCGGCGTGGACCGGTGATGTGAACACCGGTTATACCACGACCACGATAAATTTGCCGGCTTCTGCGCTCGGCAAACCGGCTCAGCTGCGCTGGCGGCTCGGCTCCGACAATGGGATCGCCACGGATGCGTCCATCTGGCGCATCGACACGATTGCCCTAACAACGGATTCATACCTGTGCGCGGGATGTTCGTTGTCGCCCCAAATTACCAGCGGCCCGCCGCCCGGCACCGTGGTTGTCGGGACGCCATTCGCCTTCAGTTTCAGTGCCACTGGCAATCCGGCGCCAAGCTTTTCGATTAAGAGTGGGACACTCCCCCAGGGTCTCAGCCTGTCTCCGAGTGGGGTTTTGTCCGGGGTGGTAAATTCGGCAGCAGGTTACACTTATCCGAACATTGTGGTTGCCGCCAGTAACGGGAATCCGCCGGAAGATCAGCAGGTTTTCTCCCTGACGATGGTCACTCGCGCGGCGAATTATTTTACCGGCTACGGTCTGGGGAGTTTTGATGCAGCCTGGAATAACGATAACGACCGCGATGGAATATCCAATCTGGCCGAGTATGGGCTGACTTTGAATCCGACGATTGCCGATGTCTCCGCGCTTCCTGTTGTTTCGATCAGGAATTATGGCGGCACCAATTTCCTGTCGATGACATTTCATCGCTCAGCCGCGGCGACAGACCTGACTTACAGGGTACAGGTATCAAGCGATCTCGTTACCTGGACCGATCTGGCGACAAGTTCGGCCGGAGGGCAGACGTCCGGCGCCGGATTCGTGAGTGAAACCGGTAGCATGCCCAATCTGACGGTCGAAGTTCGTGACACCGTTGCCCTAACGAACGTGCCCGGCGGCAGACGGTTCCTGCGATTAAGAATCAGTTCGCCGTAGAGCGATCAGGCACGTCGCCATCAGCGAAAACGTTCTGGGTCGAGCAGGCGCACGACCTGCAGCAGCGACTGCCGGCCGATGGATGTTGGCAACCGAAGTCGAGTGACCGTCGCGGCGAGGATCATGACATCCCCCGTAAAGTTGTGATCGATTTCGTCGCGCTAATCTACGGCGAGGAACTGGGGTGAAGATTTCCGCGATCGGGTCCGAGCGTAACAGTTGCGGAATGCGAATATCTATCAGTCGTATGGAGTCGCGCGAAGTTGTAGTGATTGGAGGCGGAATCGCCGGATTATCCGCGGCAATTTATCTGGCCCGAGCGCAGCGCGATACGCTGGTAATTGATTCGGGTCATTCCATGGCAAAATGGGAGCCGGATGTTGAGAATTATCTCGGTTTTCCGAAAGGCGTTGACGGCGAAGATCTGCTCAAGCACGGACGAAAACAGGCCGGGCGTTATGGCGCCGAGTTTGTGAAGGACAGAATTAAGGAAGTTACCGCAGAGCATGATGTATTTTCGATGCGCGGCGAGAATGCGACTTATCGCGCCCAACGAGTCCTTCTGGCTACCGGCATTTATCATATTCCGCCGGAAATCCCGGGAGTTAGGGAATGCCTCGGGCACAGCATGTTTTTTTGCAAAGACTGCGACGGTTATCGGGTACGGGGCAAAAGGATCGCCATCATTGGCGCCAACAACGACGCGGTCGAGTATGCGCTGGGTATGCTTTATTATTCGCCCTGTATCATTGTCGCGCCTAACGGCGACAAGATTACGTGGGACAAACAACATGCGGCGTGGCTGGAAGAATACGAGATCCCGGTGGAACCGGGCCGAATCCGGGATCTTCGTCACCGGAAAACGAAAATTGAGGCCTTGGTTTATGATTCGGAGCGGGAAGTAAAGATCGATTATTTGTTCACCACTCGCGGCGATATTTTTCACACCGAGCTCGCGAAAAAACTGGGCGCCAAACTCGATCGGGACGGCCAGATCGAAGTGGATCAATGTATGCGTACCAGTGTGCCGCGGCTTTATGCCGCGGGCTGTGTCACGCCGGCAAACTGCCAGATGATTATCGCCGCGGGCCAGGGAGCGGCTGCCGCCCAGGCGATTAACCGGGATCTGTTTGAGGAAAGCCTGGCCAATCATCGGCTGCGGCGGTTCCGGGAAGAACAACTGGAAAAAACCGACACCGTTCCGGAAGGCGCGACCCAGTCGGCCTAACGAGCGTGAAAAATGCCGGCGGCTCAGGCGGCCACGGTATCAAACATTCGCCTCTGAGCCGCAATTCTCGGCCTGGGGGAAAGCGAGCCGACGATGACCCCGGGGAACTTGCGCCTTGCCCGGATGCCTCATGCCGGTTGTTCGCACGGCCAGATTTCGGCGGCGTTACGATCGAAGATTGGCGGTGACCGGTAGAAAATCCATGTTTCGGACCCCAATTTCGCTCTTTCCAACCGGCGTTAACCCCTCAATATTACGACGCTAACTTTTCCTGAAAATGGACGCATCTGCCTCTCTCGAGACCCATCACGACCCGCACCATCACGACGCCGGCCACGACCATCACGAACTGGGCTTTTGGCGGAAATACATATTCTCGACCGACCATAAGGTAATCGGCATCCAATACGGCATTTGTGGCCTGATTTTCTTGTTCATGGGGTTCTCCCTCATGATGTTGATGCGGTGGCAGCTGGCGTATCCCGGTCAGGCTCTGCCATTAATCGGGCATTCGCTCGACTACATTTTCGGTAAGGGCAGCATGCCCGACGGCAAGATGGCACCGGAGTTTTACAACACGCTGGGCGCCATGCACGGCACGATCATGATCTTCCTCGGAGTGGTGCCGGTCGCCTTCGCTGCTTTCGGCAATTTCGTGGTCCCTCTTCAGATTGGGGCGCCGGACATGACCTTCCCGAAGGTGAACGCAGCCAGTTTCTGGGCGTTCGCGGTTGGTGGCGTGATCATGCTGGTGAGCTTTTTCGTACCGGGCGGTGGCGCCAAGAGCGGCTGGACCTCCTATACACCTCTGGCGGATATCGCGGATAAAGGACCAAATTTTCATCCACTGATGAACGGTCAGACCCTGTGGCTGATCGGATTTATCGCGCTCATCACGTCGTCACTGCTCGGAGCAGTCAATTTTATAACCACAATTATTCAGCTGCGGGCCAAGGGCCTGACCTGGATGCGACTGCCGTTTTTCGTTTGGGCCCAATTCGTGACTGCCTTTCTCCTGTTACTGGCGTTCCCGCCGCTTGAAGCCGCCATTGTGATGCAGTTGATGGACCGGCTGGCTGCGACCAGCTTCTTTTTGCCGGCCGGATTGGTGATAAACGGTGCCCCAGCTGATATTAGCGGCGGCGGCAGTCCGCTGCTGTGGCAACATCTATTCTGGTTTCTGGGCCATCCCGAAGTCTATGTGCTGATTCTTCCGGGCATGGGCATTGTCGCGGAGATCATCGCCAACAACTCCCGAAAACCGCTTTGGGGATATAAGTCGCTGGTGTTTTCAGTGTTGGTCCTCGGTTTCCTGTCTTTCATCGTCTGGGCACACCACATGTGGCTGACCGGAATGGGTTCCGCGGTTAGCGCATTTTTCCAGACAACTACCCTGATTATCTCGATCCCGTCGGTGATCATTCTAAGCGCATTCTTTATTTCGCTGTGGGGCGGCTCGATTCGATTCAATACCCCGATGCTTTTTGCCACCGCGTTCCTGCCCATGTTTGGCATTGGTGGCCTAACCGGTATTCCACTGGCATTTAACTCGGCTGATCTTTACCTGCACGACACCTATTATGTGATCGCCCATTTCCATTACATCGTGGCGCCCGGAACGATCTTCGCCTTGTTTGCCGGAGTTTATTTTTGGTATCCGAAAGCGACCGGCCGAATGATGAATGAGTTCTGGGGCAAGGTTCATTTCTGGCCGTCGCTGATCTGCATGAATGTGATCTTTCTGCCCATGTTCCTGCAGGGCATGGGAGGAATGCACCGTCGCTGGTATGACGGCGGGCAAGGCTGGGCAGTGGGCGCCGATCGGATCTGGGGATTAACCGGGTTCCAATGGAACACCCCAATCTCCTGGGCGGCGTGGATCATGGGGTTGGCTCAAATTCCATTTATCATCAATTTCTTCTGGAGTATTCGGCACGGTAAAAAGGTGAACGACAATCCGTGGGAGGCGACCACGCTGGAATGGACTGCTCCATCCCCGCCACCCCACGGTAACTTTGTTACCACGCCCGTCGCCTATCGCGGCCCTTACGAATACAGCCTGCCGGGCACCGACAAGGATTTCACGATGCAAAACGAACCGGTTACGCCTACCGAACGGACCCCGCGTAAGGCTTCGGGCGAGCCTGTTTTAGCCTAACTACTACCATGGAGATTCCATACACAGTCTCCAACCGGCCCGATACGGGCCTGTGGAACGCTAAAATCGGCATTTGGTTGTTTCTCGCATCCGAAGTGATGCTTTTCGGCGGTCTGTTCTCCGCCTACATCTTCCTCCGCATCGATGCGCCGCCGGGGCATTGGCCGCACGGACTTCTGAACGTGCCGGTAGGCACCATGAACACCGCGATTCTCATCGCTTCGTCGGTGACCGTCGTTCTGGCCTGGGCCGCGCTCAAGATGAGAAAGTACCGCGCCTACTGGTGGTACATGCTCATCACTATTTTGTGCGGAGTCATCTTTCTCACCGTAAAACTGGTTTACGAGTGGCCCGACAAATTTCAGCACTTCGGTGCCTACCTGAAACCGGCTGCTCTCGAAAAATACGAACAATATTTGGGCAATCATCATCTTGAGGAAAAAGGTTTGCCGTTGCGGACGGAAATCACCGGCCACTTGCATAACAAGGAGGCGCTCAAGGACCCGAACATCCACGAGTACGAAGTGGCGGTGGATCCGATTTATGCCGACCCCACAAATCCGCAGATGGATCGACCCCATTTTTGGCCCAAGCATGCGACCGACAAGATCGTGACGATTGAAAAAGCCGATGTAGAACGCGCCGGGTTTTTTACCCCGGATCACAACACCTTTTTCGCGACCTACTTTACCATCACCGGCTTGCACGGTTTGCACGTCCTCGGTGGCGTGCTGGTCTTCATCTACATGTGGTTGCCGGTGAGTAAGAAAATCTATCAACGAAATCCGGAGCATCTCGCCAATCGAGTCGAGGTCTCCGGTTTGTTTTGGCACTTCGTCGATCTCATTTGGATCTTCGTGTTTCCGCTGTTTTATCTCCTGTGAGTCATCTCCGCTGAATTATGAATAATCCGCCTGATGTTTCTCCTGACCCGGCCGAGCACGAGGAATACGCGCATGGTGTCCACCAGCACGTGATGCGTTACATCATGGTCGGCGCCACCCTGCTGGTGTTCACGTTGATTACGGTTGCGCTTTCCTACGTCGATTTCGGTACGCCCAAGGCAAACATCGGCGTGGCCATGGCAGTCGCGACATTCAAGGCCGCGTTGGTGGCGGCGATCTTCATGCATCTGGCCGCGGAGAAACGTCTCATCTATCGGGTATTGATTTTCACCGGATTTTTTGTGCTCGGACTTTTCTGGCTTACGTTTTTGGCGTGGTACGATCCGGTTTCCCGTTGATATGTCGCTAAAAGTTTTTCACATCGTTTTCATCGTGTTCTCCACGTTGCTGGCGGTTGCTCTGGGCGCATGGTGCATTTGGATGAATTTGGTGGAGGGAACCTCGGTCTATCTGGCGGGTGCAATTGCATCCTTCATCAGCGCGGCGGGCCTGGTGATTTACGGTTTTTGGTTCTATCGCAAGATGAAACGGCTGGGAATTATCTCATGAAAGCAAAAGTCTTTGCCATCTGGCTCGCGCTTCTTTGCGGACCCGTTAGTCAACTCATGGCCTGTCCGTTTTGCTACGGCGCCAAGGAGGGCAAATCGGCGGAACACATGGCGGTTGCGATCTGGTTTTTGTTTGGCGCGGTGATGTCGGTGATGGGAGGAATCGGCGCGTTTAGTTATCATCTCTACCGTCAATCGCGCGCTCCGCTTGAGCCGCATCAAAAGCTGGCGGAGGAAGTGACCGACCAATATGAGTAGGCTCGCGCTCATCAATCAATTTCTCGGCCAGCCGCCTAACGCCTCCGAGCACGGATACCAGATTGATCATATTCTCGAGTTTTGCCACTGGTTCATGGCCGCCCTGTTCGTTGGCTGGTTCGCTTATTTTATTTTTGTGCTCGTTAGGTTCCGGCGAAGTCGTCATCCGGTGGCCGACCATCACGGAGTTAAATCGGGCATTTCTACCCACCTCGAGTTCTCCGTGGTATTGATTGAATCGGTTCTCTTGCTCGGATTTGCCATTCCGTTGTGGGCAAAACGCGTCAATCAGTTTCCGGATTCACGCGACGCGATTCTCGTTCACGTGATCGGTCAGCAATTCAACTGGACTTACCATTTGCCCGGGCCGGATGGGCAATATGGCCGGCGTGAAATAGATCTGGCCACCAACCAAAACCCTGTGGGCATCGATTACAATGATCCGGCGAGCAAGGACGACATTGTCGCCGTCGGCGAATTGCATGTTCCGGTGAATCGACCGGTAATCATGGAATTGTCATCCAAGGATGTGATTCACAATTTCAATTTGAATAACATGCGCATCGCCGGCGACGCCATTCCCGGTTCGATCATTCCCATGTGGTTCACGCCGATTAAGACGGGCAATTACGAGGTGATTTGCGGTCAACTGTGCGGTCTCGGCCATTACAGCATGAAAGGGAACGTGGTGGTGGATACACCGGAAGATTTCCAGGCTTGGTTGAAGGAGCGCGCGGAGTTTTCGCAGCAGGCCGCCCAGGCTCCTCCCCCCACCGAACGTCCCCCTGGCGAGCCGGCTCATCCGGCTCCGGGCACAATTGCACCGCCCGGTGCGCCAAAAACGGCGGATCCGAACGCGAAATTGCCAGCCGAGGCCCAGCCTGCAACGAAGCCGGCCGGTAGCCCGGCGCCCTCTCCACACTAATCGTGGCGTCGGCCTCCCTTGGCGCGCCATAGCTCCAACCAAGGCGGCTGCCGATGTTGATTAACATTGTTTGAGAGCCCGTCAGCCACGCATGTGTTTAGCGCGTGCAGTGCGCATTCGTTATGTGTTCTGAGGGGACAGCCGATATGAGCCGGTTTTGAAGCTGCGCCGAACCACCGGTTCCCTCGCATTAAAAAGTAATGCGCCCTGAAGGGCCGCAACGAGCGTGGAGATCTTCGCGCACCCTTTGATCCGGTGGTTGTGCTCGTCCCTCGCTCCTCGACCCCTGTCGCGCCGTAGTCCGGCAGCTGCCGGACGCAGGAACCGGCTCGCTAAACACATACTCCAGCAACTGCCTTTGTGCATTTTCTGGGGGAAATCCGAGTGACGCGCGCTTAACATGAGGGCTTGTGTCCCCGTCGAATCACAGTCCGTGGTTAAATCGCTTCGCCTGGTTCGTCGTCGCGGCCACGCTCGTCTTGATCGGCAGCGGCGGCTTGGTTACCAGCAAGGGCGTTGGCCTCGCCGTGCCCGACTGGCCAACCACGTTTGGCTACAACATGTTCCTGTTCCCATTCTCGAAATGGATTGGAGGAGTTTTTTTTGAACACTCGCACCGACTCATCGCTTCCAGCGTAGGCATGTTCACGCTCCTCCTCGCCGTCTGGCTGTGGGGGCGCGAAACCAGCGGCGCAAAACGCTGGCTGGGTATGATTTCGATGGCGCTGGCGGTCGCTGTTTTGGGGATCCGCACGCAACCAGCCCATGTGTTTCTCGGCTCCATCGCCATCGGAATCGCTGCTTTGGGAACATGGCAGGCTCTGAAAAATCCCGGTTCGGTCCGGTGGCTCGGCGTGATCGCGCTCGGCGCGGTCATTTTGCAAGGGGTGCTGGGAGGTTTGCGAGTGACCATGTTGAAAGATGAAATCGGAATTTTTCACGCCTGTCTGGCCCAGGCGTTTTTGGGACTGTTAATCCTGGTCGCTTTGATCACCTCGCGGCGCTGGAGGTCGTTAACGACGCTGACGCCGGCATCCCCCGGGACAGTTAATCGAATCGTTAGGCTGGCCATCGCTACCGGGGTAATGGTGTACCTTCAACTGGCCCTGGGCGCGACGATGCGGCACCAGCATCGCGATCTGGCAATACTGGATTTCCCGACTGCAAACGGGCAATGGATTCCCGATACCAGTGAGACCGCAATCGCCAAAATCAACGCCTGGCGGGACACCCAGGCATTATCGGATGTTAACGCCTTTCAAATTTGGCTCCAAATGCTGCATCGGTTCGGCGCAGTCCTGATTGCAGTCGGCGCAATTGCGATATGGTCAGCCGTCCGCAAAGCTGACCGGAAAATTCCTTTGCTGCAAAACCTGTCCAATTTGCTGGTGGGCCTTGTTTTGTGTCAGATCGCGCTGGGGGCTTGGACGATCTGGAGCAACAAGGCGGCCGACATCGCAACCATTCACGTAACGGTCGGTGCGATGATATTTGGCCTAACTATTGCGATTTGTGCGATCAGTTGGCGGTTACGCTACCTTGGGGCAAAGGCGGAGCCTGCCGATCCGATTACGCCGGCGCGGCTGGCGGTTTCGTCATGAAACGCGAAGCCACATTTGATAGTGGCATCGAAACCGGCGCGCCGGCTCCGACCCGCCGTGGTGCTGATTTTGCCGAACTGGTGAAGGCGCGGCTCACCGCGCTGGTCCTTCTCACCACCGCAGTTGGATTTTATCTCGGAATTCGCGGGCCGATGAATTACGGCGGTTTGTTGCGTGTTTTTCTTGGTACTGCCGCGGCGGCGGCGGGAGCAGCCGCACTTAACCAATGGTGGGAATGGCAACTGGACGGGTTGATGAACCGAACAAAATCCCGCCCGCTACCGGCGGGACGAATGCGACCCTTGAGTGCGCTTATCGTCGGCACGCTGTTATCGTTAGGCGGGGTGGTTTATCTTTCATTCGCCTGCAACGGCCTAACCGGATTGCTGGCCGCGATTACAGTGGCCATCTATATTTTCGCGTACACTCCGTTGAAACGGGTCAGCACGTTCAACACCCTGG
>DATFCK010000413.1:0-12104 GCA_035253185.1 Chthoniobacterales bacterium
TTTCAATCGTTGTTTCAGCACGATGCCACCAGCTGGCAGCAGCGCGAACAATCAACATTGCATCTGTTTACGACGTTGCGTCTCTCGGCTGCAATCACGGTGTCGTTAGTCATTCTGCTGGCCGGCTTCGGAATTTTCAACGTCCTAACGATGACCGTGCTCGCGAAAATCAAGGAGATCGCGATTTTGCGTTCGATGGGGTACCGGCGTCGCGACGTTAGCGCAATTTTTCTCTGGCAAGGCGGCCTCATTGCCGCGGGCGGATCGATCATCGGCTGCATCGCCGGGGCGTTGATGACGTGGGGAGTCTCAAAAATTCCAATCCGGCTGCGCGGCCTACTATCCACCGATCACTTCGTGGTGACGTGGGACTGGCGACATTACGCCTGGGCAATCGTGCTGGCGGCCATTTCGGTTTTTGTAGCCAGCTACGTTCCCGCGCGTCGAGCGGCTCAGCTTCCGCCGGTAGCAACGTTACGCGGCTCCAGCGTATAAATGATTAATCTGTTCGTCTTCACATTCGGCGTTCGACGTTCGGCGTTCGGCGTTCGGCGTTTTTTCCTCCTGCCATGAGTCTAACGTCCGAGCCCAGTCTGAGCTGCGAAAACGTCGAGCGATACCTGGGCGAAGATGAATCACGGGTGCACGCCCTCCGGGGCGTGTCATTGCAGGTCGAGCCCGGCACAGTTCACGCCGTCGTTGGACCATCGGGCTGCGGCAAGAGCACTCTATTATATATCCTCGGCCTGTTAGATCAGCCCGATGCCGGTTCGGTGATCCTCGAGTCCACGCCGGTTTCGCATTTGCGTGACGATGATCTGGCCCGAAAACGAAATGAACTGATTGGCTTTATCTTCCAGTTTCATTTTCTTATGGAAGACTTCACCGCCCAGGAAAATGTGATGATCCCGATGCGCCGGCTCGGTCGATTATCGGAGACCGCGATGAGCGAGCGCGCCGGCGAACTTCTCGATGCCGTGGGGCTGGGTGAAAAACGGGCGCGGCCGAGCCGCCATCTATCCGGGGGCGAACAGCAGCGGGTGGCGATTGCGCGCGCCCTTGCTAATGACCCCCGAGTGATTCTGGCCGACGAACCGACCGGCAACCTCGATACCGAAAACTCAAGAAGAGCGTTCGAATTGCTGCAACGGATCGTGCAGGAAAATCAAAAAGCGTTGTTGTTAGTCACGCACAACCCGGCAATCGCCGAAGCGTGCGATTGGATCCACGAAATGAAGGACGGCCGGATCGTGGCCAGCCACGCCATGGGCATGGTGAACCCTGCTTTGATTGGCTTACAGCCGTTGTAGTGGTTGCCGGATAAATTTCGGCCGCTCCTCAAATCTCTATCTTTTCTTGCGCAATTCCGCCGGCGGTTGGGTCCTTACATCGCCCGCGCCAGCACCCGAATATAGCCATGTCGTCCCGACCAAAGTGGAGGGGCCTCTCAAATGCGGAAGGCGTTACCCAAGTAGGCGAGATCCTTCGACGTCGCTCAGGATGACAATCTGAGTGACTTGGGCGTCGCCGGGGCAACAAGATCGCGTTCAGTCATCGCGGCGAAAAAATTTTCCAGGAGTCGGCGAAAAACAACATGGCTTCGTTGTTGTTATGCTTACGGCCGTTAGGCACATCGTGCAGAGTCATGGTCCATCGCTGCCGATTTACGGTGCGCATCATTCCTGACGCCGGCACAACGTGCTTTTCGACCCCGCGACGATCGAGCCAGCCACTGATCCAGATGTCGTCCATGTAAAATACACTGTCGGGCGCACCGGAGTAATCCCAGAGCCGCTCATCGAAAAAGCGGGGCTGGATGAAATAGCTGGCGCACCCGGTCATCACCGCCACCTGCCGTGGCTCCCGGATTCGGGTGCCGCGAAGCATCCTGGGTCCCCATTTGAAATCGATGGGTATGGGTCCACCTCGAAACGTTAGCGCAGCGTTAGGCAATTCGTAATGATAGCAAAGATAGGTTTCCAACGCGTCACGGGGATAAACCCGATCATCATCAACAACCATTATTAACGTATCCAGGCGGCCCGCGGCCAGTTCAGCTTGCACGATTGGAATGAATTTAGTCGCCGGTCCCCAATCGGTGTCGCACCGCAGAACCCGCACCCGCGGCAATTTTTCGAGATAATCCGGAATCAGATAACGTTTGCGCTGCCGGCGCGAAAACTCCGGCACTGCGACGACGATCTCGTCAGGCGGCCGGGTTTGTTCGAGCAAACATCGTATCGTCGGCTCAAGATTAAAAATTCGGTCGGGTAAAGTTGACATCGAGGCGATGACGCGCCGTGGCGGATCGAGCTTCGGCGCGGCCGCGAGTTTTCCCCTGATGAATCGAATTTGGCTTCGACGTCGTTGCTGTGCGCCCACAAAAAGCGCACCAGCGGTAACGATTGGCAAAACCAGGACCGGAAACCAATTCATTGGTTACTCGCGGCGCGTCGACCGGGCGAGCCGGCCAGAATTTGTGGCGACCCAGCTGCGCCGGCCTGTGTCCCAGCCAATACAATGTTGCAAGCTATGGCTCCATCACCTACCAATTCGCCTCCCTGCGATGGATTCAGCTCTGTCTGCTCAAACCGGCTTTCCCACCATCGTTGATAAAACATTGTGGCTGAAGGCTTTATTTCTCTTGTTGGGATCATGCGTTCTCTTTTGGATCCTACGCTCACCTGGCTTGGATGAGATCGATTCGGTCAATTTCGCCATGGGCGTTCATCACTTCAACTTATGGGAACATCAGCCCCATCCGCCGGGTTATCCCCTCTATGTTTTTCTGGGGTGGCTGGCGCTGGCGATCCTCGATGTCGAGCCTAACAATTCACTTCATTTCGTGTCGGCCGTCGGTGGCGGCCTTTTGATTGCCGCCTGGTTCCTCATCATTCGCCTTCAATTCAATGAGCGGCTGGCGTGGTGGGTCGCGGGATGCCTCGCGGTAACTCCAGTCATCTGCATGACTGCGACCAAGGTATTAACGGACAGTCTGGCCGCCGGCCTTTTGAGTGCCCAAATTCTGGGCGCGGTCATCTTCAGCCGGACTGCCAGCCGCAAGGCGTTGTTGGCGACGGGATTGTTAGGCGCAGCTGCCGCCGGGGCGCGTCCACAGCTGTTTCTGGTCGCGGTAGTGGTACTCGCGACCGGCCTGATCGCGGGACCGCGGGTGCCGCGTAAATGGGCGTGGTTAGGCTGGGTATGTTTGATCGGCGGCTGCCTGCTCTGGCTCGTTCCGATGTGGTACACTCAATCGCAATTGAAGCCAGGTGTCGCCGCCGGTTCAGTCTACCCGCAACTGGTCTACAAATTTTGGGCGGGACGGCTCGATAAACCGAGTATGTACCTGTTCGCGGAGAAATGGACGCTTGGTTATATCGCAGGACGATGCGCGTTTCATTTCCTGGGCTGGTTTGGAGTTGGTTTTGGATTTCTGCAGTCGTGGGCTGCCCTGCTCGCAGGTGCGCTGGTTAGTATTGCCGGGGTGGTGCTTTACCTGTTTGGCCGTCGCACTGAATCAGACAAAGGATTTTGGAAATTTCACCTGCCCTGGGCATTCGTTCACATCGCGGCTATTTTCATCAGCCTTCCGGCTAGCCAGCGCTACTACGTCGTTATCTTTCCGCTATTACTGGTGCCCCTGTTGCGTGGTTTCCTTCAACTCCACCATAAATGGAACAATCTCGCATTCGCACTGCCGGCCGTCCTTTTACTGACAACGATTCCAATCAGCCTTGCCAATCGTCGAGATGAAGCGCCGCCGATTCGCTTCGTTCGACACCTGCAACAGCTTTATCCGCCTGACCAACGCGAAAAGGTTGTTTTACTCCTGAGCACGCGAACCAAACGTCATGCCGAATGGTATTCGCCCGATTTCAAAATCGTTAGTCCCATTCCGCAACCGGAACTCTTACCTGAAATCACCAGGGATGCGGTGGCGGTTTACACGGATGATCCGTGGGTCTCATTACCGCCGGGGTGGTATCGGCTTCCGCTCAACGCGTTTACCCGGTCAGTTATTATTTATTGGAAAGTTCATTATCTCGAACTGTACTTGATCGATCGACAGCAAGGCCGATGAGAAATTGTTCGAATAAACACATCGCGGTGGCCGCCCGGATCCCGGCATGACGCGACCGGCAAACGGTTTGTCTGCTACCGCCGGATCGACGGAGGTCATGGTTTCGGCGCGGACCACCGGACAAGAGCTAAGGCGGGGCGCGTTTCTCAACGCGATCGCCATGCTGGCGTCGAATTTCCGCGCGATATTCACCCTGCTCATTGCCCGGCTG
Organism: Chthoniobacterales bacterium; assembly: GCA_035253185.1. Classification (GTDB taxonomy): domain Bacteria; phylum Verrucomicrobiota; class Verrucomicrobiia; order Chthoniobacterales; family UBA10450; genus DATFCK01. The sequence goes on from DATFCK010000413.1 coordinate 4,296, forward strand.
CTGGGACCAGTGGCCCTCGGTCTCTATTCGGTGGCGTGGGCGGCCGCTGATTTAATCAGCAAACTGGGCGTCATCGGTCTGGACGATGCGGTAACGACATTTGTGGCGCGAGCCGAAGCGGTTGGTGATCGCTACCGTAGTCGGATTTATTTTCGCGTAGCCAGCCTGGCCGCACTGATTCAATCAACAATCGTTGCCGCAATCCTGAGTGCGGGAATGGGCCATATCGGAACTGCTCTAAGTCTTGAGCCACAGTTAACTTCGGCTTTAAAACTGATCGTGTGGTGCCTGCCCGGCATTGCACTTTATCGCGTCAACACATCGGTTTCGCGCGGGGTGAAGGTAATGCAACACGACATTTATACCCGTGGTCTAACCGAACCGGGTGTTACCGCGATTGTTTTCCTGATCGCGGTCGCGGCCGGCGCCGGAATTTTTGCGCCCGAACTGGCGGCAATCGTGGGGAGTTCCGTTTCCGGAATTGCAGCATGGCTACTGGCGGCCAGTTTATTTCGGGGCGCCCCGCGCTCCGGAAACGCCTCCTCCTGGCAGGAGGCAAAAGCGCTGATTCGTTATGCCATGCCGATCGGCGGTGATCAGTTTATCAACGCGTTCATCTGGCGCATTGATGTAATCATTCTCGGCTGTTTTGTCGGTCGCGCCCCGGGGGTCACCCTAACGACTCTTGGCATCTACGGCGGAGTCGTCGGCGTGGCCAACGGCCTGCGGCGTATCAGCCAGCCGTTTACGCCGATTTTCGCGCCGGTCGTGGCCGGGATGACGGCCACCGGCGCGCAACCGGAAGCGGCCGGAACCTATGCCCGTCTCCTCGAATGGATGCTTTGGATTTTGCTGCCCGCAACTGCGGTGATGATCCTGGCCGGCGATACCATCATGCGCATCTATGGCCCGGGTTTTGAGCAAGGTGGCAAGTGGCTGATCATTGCTGCCATTGCCTGCGCTACCAATGCATTCGTTAACCTCGGTGAAACTGTAATCATGGTACAACGACCCGCCCTGAACCTGATGAACTCGGCTATGACCGCTGTTATCGGCAGTATGGCCACGTTCCTATTGATATCCCGCTTGGGAGTGATGGGCGCTGCGCTGGGGATTTTGGTCACCTATTGCGTCCAGGGTCTTATTCGAACAATCATTTTACGCGCAGTTTTCCACTGGCCGAATCCCTGGAAAAACCTGCGGACTGTGCTGGGCGTGGCCGCCGTCGCGATCGTTCCGGCTGCGATTTTGCGTGTCGCTTTCCCAACCATTGCGGGCCAAATTGCCGCCGGCCTACTTTGCCTTGCCGTGTTCGCCGCCGGCTGGTTTTACTACCGGCGGGCCAAGCCCTTCGTTCCATGAAGCGTATCTTCATTACCGGCGCCAGCTCCGGGATCGGCCTCGCCATTACCCAGGGGCTCATGGCCCGTGGAGACGAAGTGTGGGGCACGTCTCGCCAGGTATCCAACCTGCCCAGCCATGAGCGATTTCATGCCGTTAGGCTGGATCTTCGAAGCACGGGCGAACTGGAAGAAGTATTCGGCCGGGCTCTGGCCGAAGCGGGACATTTCGATGTGGTGATTAACAATGCCGGAACTGGTCATTTCGGTCCGGCCGAACTCTTAACCGCAACCGAAATAGCAGAGCTGTTTGATGTATTGTTCTTTTCGCATGTCCGATTGATGCAGTTAGCCCTGGCCGACATGCGACGCCGCGGTCAGGGGATGGTTATCAACGTTACGTCGTTAGCCACATTGCTTCCGGTGCCATTCATGGGCGCCTACAACGCTGCTAAATCGGCCATGGCTGCATTTACCATGTCGCTTCAGATCGAGCTGGGGGATGGCAATGTGCGGGTGGTGGACGTTCAACCGGCAGATATCCGGACGAACTTTAACGATGCCGTTAGTCGAAATCGCGACACCGGCTACGAAGCGCGAGTGGCAAAAACCTGGAGCGCAGTAGACACGAATATGAAGGGCGCGCCCGGGCCGGAGCTCGTCGCACGAGCCGTTATGAGGGTTATTGACCAAAAGAATCCTCCAATGCGTGTTATCGTCGGCGACGTTTTCCAGGCTAAGATTGCTCCGTTCATTTTTCGATTCCTCCCGCAGCGGACGCGGATCTGGGGATTGAAGAAGTACTACGGAATATGACATCTATTTCGGAAGCTGTCGTTCTCATGGCCGGTACGGGCTCACGACTGAGTTCTGTCACCACCGGAGGATTGAAACCGTTGACTCGAGTAGTGGAGCGTCCACTGATCCGGTACATTTTCGACGCGCTGAATGTGGTTGGAATCCGCACCATCCACGCGGTAGTGGGTTACCAAAGCGAAACGCTGATTTCGCAGGTCAGTTCGATTGTTCCCGCCGGTTTGGACGTCCGGTTTGTTGAAAATCCGAACTGGGAAAAACAAAACGGATTGTCCGTGCTCGCGGCCGAAGGTCGAGTGAACTCACCATTTGTATTAACAATGAGCGATCATCTGTTCGACCCTGAGTTGTTAGACATTTTACTTCAGCGGGCCCAGCCCGACGTGCTGAGCCTGGCGATCGACCGTAAGATCGAAAGCATTGTCGATATCGATGACGCGATGAAAGTGCAGGTGGAGCGCGATCGTGTGATTGCGATTGGAAAAGATCTGCCGAAATATGACGCAATCGACACCGGATTCTTTGTGGCGAACGTCGAATTATTCACATATCTGCGCAGGGCAATGCGCGGCGGCGATTGCAGTCTGGCCGATGGCGTGCGGTTGATGGCGGCAGCGGGCAAAGTCCAAGCCATCGATATTGGCGCGGCATGGTGGCAGGACGTCGACACGCCTCAGACGCTGATAGCTGCTGAAAACCATCTGCGGACGAAAATCGCGTCTATTTTTTAATCCAAAGCGGCGGCGCACCGCGGCACCCCGAAACGCGAGCGGGAATGCGGCTCGTGCGTCGGCATGTTTGGGCGTGTGGCGCTACCGGGTTGTTCAGGGCTACGAAGAAATCCCGGCTTTGCTGGAACGAACACTCAGGATCAGCGTAGCCGCGGAAACGGCCAGCCATAGATGCAGGATCCAAGGCGACTGATCCAGCATGGCCAGGATCATGAATGCGAATATCGCCACATCGCGTTTCGTGAACTGAAGAATCCACCAAATCGATTTGTCACCTAACAACGCCGAGCCTGACTGCGCCAGTAATCGCCGGTGACGCGGATACATTGCATCGCGCAGCTGCTCGGATGCAGGCGCCGTGTCAATCTTAACTCGGCGCAACGACCATTCGTTGATGGCAATCACCGCCGCGCAGATAATCCCTTCGAGCAGATAAAACGATGACCGCGAACGAAACAAGCCCAGCCCCAATCCAACCACAAATAAAATGCTGCCTAACATGTCGAGGAAGTCGTCGACGCGGCCTCCTCTCTCCGATTCTTGATAAGTTGCGCGCGCCATCTCGCCGTCACAACCATCAACAATGCTGTAAATCTGAAAAATGATGGCGCCGATCAAGATGCCGACGTACCCGTCGCCGGCCAGACATAGAAACGCGAGAAACGGCAACACAAACGCATATACAGTCCACGCCGTCGGCGTGAGGTCGTAGTGAAGCAAAAATTGGCTCAAGCGGCGGGACAGCGGCCGATTCAGAAATCGTGAAACCAATCCGTCCTGAGATTTTCCGGTCGCGCTTAACAGCAGTTTTTCGCAACGAATAACATCTTCGGCATTCTTGACGATTTGCCAGGATTCCGGGCGAAGGTTGGTTTGTATCGCGCGGTGAAAACCGGCGGCGGTATCATTCCACGCTTCGATTGTCTCCACCGGAACGCTATCAACCGTTACCGGCGTTGTGCCCGCCAAAAAATCGGCCAATCCTCCTCGTCGAATGAATAGAGCGGTGTGTAGAACACGAGAATCAGGCGGCAGCGACGTCACGGCTTCAGTCACCCGAATACGCGTAATTCGCGGATGCCGTGGCAGCCATCGAGCGGCGGATGGAATGTTTGGGTGCCAGAAAATGATTGCATCGACGATCTGATCAGAGGATTCCGCCTCCACCAGCTCGTTCAAGCCGAGAACCAGCCGGTCTAACTGCGTGAGACCGGCGACTCTTTGACTCGCGGTTTCATCGGCCAGAATGAGGAAGGCGGAGGAGGAGTATGCCATCGGATGACCAACCCACGGTGTTTGTATCCGGTTGCGGCATTGGCTTCCAGCCAATCATAACTTCAACACCGGACGCCCCTGGGTCATTGACGAATAACTAGCAATGGTGACACCCGGAATTTCTGCGATTGACCAAAGCTCACACTGCCCGGCTGTAAATCCGATAGGTTTTGTATTTCGCCGCGCCAAGACCCTCAATGAACCGGTTCACCATAACGTTGTCTTCCAGCGTCATACTTAGTTCGCCGGTGAAACCTCGCTTGAACGCTTCATTCATCACATGCAACACCAGCATTTCGGCGATGCCCGCCCGCCGATATTTCTCGACTACGCCTAACGCCACTAACCTGCCGGTGCGGGTTTTTAGTTTGTAATACAACAGCTTCAACAGGCCGATAGGCAATCCGAATGTCGTTAGGCGACCGTTTATATGACGCAGCGCCACGTTGATATCCGGAATGGCGATGACAAACCCGACCGGTTCGTTATCGCTTTCCGCCAGCAATGTGGCTGGAGCCACCAATAAAGGCTTCATCTCTTTCGCCATGTGGATCATTTCCGCCTCAGTGAACGGCACAAAGCCCCAGTTCTTCTGCCACGCCTGATTGTAAATGGTCCGAATCCTCTGACTTTCGCCTTCGACATCCTTCAGGTTGATCGGCCGAATCTTTACCCCGTATTTGCCGGAGCGCGCTTCAGCGATTCGGCGCAACCGTTGCGCCGGCGCCGGATACTCTGAGAACCACCAGGCGTACCAATCCTTCGTTTTGGTGAAGCCGCAGCTTTCGATGAGCGGCGCGTAGTAAGGCGGGTTATGCGCCGTCAGGACGGTTGGCGGATGTTGAAAACCATCAATTAGAAGTCCGCACACGTAGTTTGTCGAATAATCGATCGGTCCCATGATCTCGGTGCGACCCTTTTGCCGCAGCCAGGCCCCGGCTGCATCAAACAACGCCCGGGCTACATCGTGATCGTCGATCGACTCAAACATCCCGAAACAGCCGGCATTCGTTTGGTGCAACTTGTTGTAGTTCGGATCATCGCTCGCCATGATGCGCCCCACGATCACTCCATCGCGCCTGGCCAGGAACAAAGTGGCATCACCGTGCTGGTAGAAAGGATGCTTGGCCCTATCCAGAAACGCCCTGCGCTCAATGATCAAAGGCGGCACCCATGCCGGATCATCGCGATAAATCCGCCAGGGAAACTCGATGAATGCGTTCTTATCGGCAGCCGATTCAACCGGCGAGACGGTGGTGGACATTAACTAGCTACCGGTTTCGCCTGATCAATATCCTCGACTAACGATTCCGCCATAAGCTCCTGGCGAACAATCAGGAACGCCAAAAGCAAGTTGAGCACACTGATCTCCATCCAGAAAAACCAGGCTGGGCGATCGAGGATGAGAACCAGGAACAGAAAAAACATCCGAGTGTTTGTCATCAGCAGCCCCCACCCCCTCAACATAGGCCGGGCGTTTTGACGGTAATGTTGCCGCAGTTGATCAGGCACATCGTTAGGAAAAGCATGCTCGGAAAGGTCGCGTAACCGGCGCAGACGCGGCGAAAGCAACTCCTGCTGCCAGGTGAACTGAATGTAGAGCGCCAGCATGAATTTCTGCCATGGGTCACGATCCCAGCGCAGGTGCCGGTATTCCTGCTTCAGCGTTCTGGTTGAGTCCCAGTCAGCTCGCGCCCGCCCCTTAACGAAAAAGAGGTAGGCATTTCGGAAATAATCTGCCGCCGCGCCCTGCAATCCGTGACTCAGGCCGGCCGCGATGGCCAGTAGCGCGATGACGGGCAAGGAGCCGCCCTCGAACCAACAACGCAGTGAGAGATGGACGTAAATACTGAGAAAAATCAGGTGATCAAAGATGCTGTCGATCACCCGCCCGGTTCTGCTTTTCTGGTTTAGCAAACGGGCCAGCTGTCCATCCACGTTATCCAGCAGGTTTGCGAAAACGTGCAGCAACATTCCGAGAATGTTTGTGCGAAGGTCCCGATAAAAATACAAATGACCGGCGAACATGCCGCAAACCCCACCCAGAACTGTCACAGTTACCGGGGTCAGCTTGAGGACCGCGCAAAACCGCGCCAACTGGAAGCCCAGCTTGCGATAGAAAAATAAATCGAGAAGACCTTCGACATCGCGCGCCTTGTAGGTGCTCTCGAGGGTAGAGTTCATAACTGACGAACGCCCGGCCTAACGTCGAGATAGATCAACGGCCATAGATTCGCACTGATTAACGCAGATCAAAAAACCAACCGGCGCTGCTTCACCTGGCAGCGGCCAAAATTGAGAAGCACGCTCTGTTTGTGCGGAAATGAAACATCGAAAGCCGGCAACGAATCGATCAGGCGTGTTGAAGTGCCGCCGGAGCAAGCGTGTCGGCCAGAATGTTCAGTGCTTCGTCCAGGTCCGCGCGAGTATGTTTTGCCGTTACACAGGCCCGAAAACAAACCCGGTTCAACGGAACCGCCGGATAGTCAACCGGGGCCACCCACAGCCCACGGCGTCGCAACTCGTGGCCTAACCGATATAGCCGTTCGCGTTCACCGATCACGATCGGCATGATGTAAGTGGTGGAATTGCCGGTATCGATCTCCAGTGAGCGCAATTGACCATGAAAATAATCGGCGTTCTCCCACAGTTGTTTACGAAGTTCGGTCTGGCGGCGCCCGATTTCGAGTGCCTTCAAAATCGCCGCCACCACCACCGGCGGCAACGCACACGAGTAGACGTACGGATGCGCATAAAACCGCAGATATTGCACCGTTTCCGCCGAACCGGCGACGAATCCACCAAGAGCGCCGAACGCTTTTGAAAATGTCCCGTAAATCAGCGGCGTCCGATTTTCAACCCCGAACTTTTCTGCCGCCCCCCGGCCGTTGTCACCGCAGGCCAGCATCGAGTGCGCTTCATCTACAAACACGCTGGCTCCGTGCGATTGCGCTATATCGACCAGTTCGGTCAGATTGCCGAAGTCGCCGTCCATCGAATAAATTCCCTCGACCACCACCAGTTGCCGGCGGCCCTTGTTGCGAGTGAGCGCGATATCCAGCGAAACCGGGTCGTTATGCTCGAATTTTTCGGTCCGGCAGCGGGATAGAATAGCTCCGTCGCGCAGGCTAAGATGCGAGCGGTTATCCAGAATCGCGACATCAGATTTGCGGAGCAGTCCCGAGATGGTCCCGAGCGCGCCGCCAAATCCGCTGTTGAACAACATCGCATCTTCGCGTCCGAGAAAATCGGCGACCTGACGCTCCAGCTCGCGATGCAAGTCGGTCATACCCGAAAGCACGGGAGCGCCGCAAGCGCCGACCCCGTATTCGCGCAACGCGTCGTGGGCAGCGGCAATCACTTCGGGATGGTTAGCCAGCCCGAGATAGTTATAGGAACAGAAATTGATGACGGAATGCGGCTTGCCGTCGTAAGTGATGGTGGTGCGCGCGTCAGCCGATGAAAGCATTTCCGGCTCGTATAATTCTCTGGCCCACGCACTGTCGCGCACCCACTTGGTGAAAGTCGGCGGGGCCTGGAGCGGGTCCTGAGTTTCGCCCGCTAAGAAATTACTGAGACTGAGTTTATAAGGATCCTGATCCATTGCCTTATGTAAGCTCCGACCGGAGGCTCCGGTGTGGACCCCG
>DATFCK010000414.1:0-3971 GCA_035253185.1 Chthoniobacterales bacterium
TGGTGTTCGCCCAACTTCTGCATCTGGGCGCCCTGATCGGCCTGATTGGGTTCGGCTTATCAGCCCGGTTGGGACTTTTTTATTTTGCCGCGATGCCTCTCATCGCGGTCACTCTGGTTTTCGAACATCGAAGCGCTCGCAACCTCGATGTGGTCGGAATCAACCGCGCGTTCTTTCAAAGCAACGCGTTCGTGAGCGGAATTTTTCTGGTGGCGGTTGGGGTCGATCGGCTCGTCTAATCGCTACCTAACACATCTGGTTAAGAGCCTCGATGCGTTTTTGGTGCCGTCCGCCTTCGAACGGGGTGTCGAGCCAGATTTTTACAATCTTCACCAGCAGATCCTCGGAAATCATTCGTTCACCGATTGAAAGAACATTAGCGTCGTTATGCTGACGGGAGAGTCGCGCGCTTTCCTCGTTCCAGGCCAGTCCGCAGCGCACTCCGCGAACTTTATTCGCTGCCATCGCTTCGCCGTTTCCGGATCCGCCAAAAACGATGCCGCGGTCGCACTCGCCTCGCACAACAGCTTCCGCAGCCGGCCGGATGAAGGTGGGATAATCGACCGGGTCATCACTGAACGTGCCAAAATCCTTGGGCTCGTGTCCGAGCTCCTGCACCAGCGCTTTTACTTTTTCCTTGTAACGAAAGCCGGCGTGATCACTTCCGAGTGCAATCTTCATTGGTGCTTTGTTAGACCGCGATGGATGCGTTGTCGAGCTGCGATTCAGGGAGCGTCGCCGTGAAGTCGCGCAAGCTGGCTCCAAAGTTCTCGCTCGCGATCGCTGATTTTCTTCGGCACTTCGATTTGAACCTCGACGTAAAGATCGCCGCGGCTTCCGGAGCTGCTCGGCAAACCGCGGCCGCGCAAACGAAAACGCTGTCCGCTTCGAGTGCCGGCCGGCACTTTTAACCGGACATCGCCCTCCAGTGTCGGGAGCTTCACTTCCGTACCGAGAACCGCCTGCCACGGATAAATTTTTTCCTCGTGGATCAGGTCGCTGCCTTCCACTCGAAAATCGGGATGACGCGCCAGCCGAACGCGCAGGAACAGATCGCCGCTCTTGCCGCCGCGTTCTCCGGCCTCACCCTGACCCGCTAACCGAATGCGCTGGCCTTCCCGGACACCGCGCGGAATTTTCACCTGATAGGTCTCCGTCTTGTTTGAACCTGCTCTCTTCAAAGACACGGTTCGCGTCGCGCCGTTAAGCGCCTCCTCCAGCGGCACCATGATATCGGCTTCCACATCAAGCCCCCGTTCCGCTTGAGGCTGACCCCGCCCAAACCCGCCGAATGCCGAGTGACCGCGGCCGCCGCCAAAAAACGCTTCAAAAAAATCGCTGAAGCCGGTGCCGCCAAATTCGAATTCCACTCCGCCATCTCCGCCACTGCCGTAGCGATAAAATCCTCCGCCGGGTTGCTGACCGGCCCACTCAGGGGGCGGTTGAAATCCACCGGGCTGATTCCAATTGGCGCCCAGCTGATCATATTTCCGGCGTTTTTCCGGATCGCTCAGCACTTCGTAGGCTTCGTTAATCTGCTTAAACTTTTCCTCGGCAGCTTTCTTGTCCTTGGCGACGTCAGGATGATATTTGCGCGCGAGCTTGCGAAAGGCACTCCGGATCTCGTCTTCGGAAGCCGTTTTCGCCACGCCGAGAGTTTCGTAATAGTCTCTGAACTGCACTGCCATTAGCCAAAGCTTCTTCGCAGCGGGCGCAGAGTGCAAATGGGTCGTGCATTCAGCGGAAAAAAACTCGCCCGATGGCGCAACGCCGCGCGAAGATAAACGGGCATGCAAGATATCGGACGGTTCCTGGTCATCATCGGTGGGGTTGTGGTCCTGGTTGGTTTGCTGATGTGGGCCGGACTGATGCCGAAATGGCTCGGGCGTCTTCCCGGCGATGTTCGCATCGAGCGCGGCAGTTTTTCGCTCTATTTCCCGATCGTTACCTGCATCGTCATCAGCATAATTTTGACGCTGATCTTTTCATTGTTCAGGCGCTGAGCGGTAGCGGGGGTTTGTTGCCGCGAATAATGGGCTCGACTGACGTTTCGGCCCACCCGCTTTAGAGTTCCGTCCATGCCTGCCCGTTCGCGCCAACGTCTGTTAACCGAACATGTTAAACGGTTGCAGCAATGCAGGCGTTGTCCGCGCATGCAATCGACGCCGGTGTCGGGCGGCCCGATCGTTAGTGAGGTGATGGTTGTGGGGCAGGCGCCGGGCCCGCGCGAACCGCTCTTGCAAAAGCCGTTCGCATGGACTGCAGGCCGGACTTTGTTTCGATGGTTCCAAGAATTCTGCGGGCTCGCCGAGAACGAAGTCCGCAGTAGAATATACTTCGCCGCGGTTTGCCGTTGCTTTCCGGGAAAAAATAGCGGCGGCGGTGATCGTGTTCCCGCACCGGATGAAGTATTGAACTGCTCGACGTGGCTCGATGAGGAAATCGAGATTCTGCGGCCGAGCCTGATCATCCCGGTGGGGCGACTGGCGATTCAACAGTTTATCGAATGCCCCAGTCTGGAAGCGGTGATCGGCCGTAAATTTCGCGGGAAACGCGCCGGCTGCGCATTCGATCTTATCCCGTTACCCCATCCATCCGGCGCTTCGCCCTGGCCAAAAATCCCACCGGGAAAAGCGTTGTTGGAAACCGCGATGCGACGGATTGACCGCCACCCGGCGATGAAATTCCGCCGAAAAAATTGATCGACCTTCGGCGGCGGCTTTGCGCGCGGGGTTGGATTAGTGCAACTGTCCCGGATGCCAGCAAAGGTCCGCGTCCTGGTCTGGGGCGAAAACGTCCATGAACAGGAGAACCCGATTGTGCGCGAGATTTATCCTAACGGGATGCATAACACCATCGCCGAAGGAATCTCCGGCGGCGCGGAGTTCGATGTCAGCACCGCCACTTTGCAGGATCCGGAGCATGGTCTTTCCGAACCGCGACTCGATGCCACTGACGTTCTCGTTTGGTGGGGACATGCGGCTCACGGAAAAGTGAATCCCACCGCGGTGGAGAGGGTACTCAAGCGGGTGTGGGAAGGAATGGGATTCATCGCCCTCCACTCCTCGCATTACTCCCGGCCCTTCATGCGTTTGATGGGCACCAGTTGTTCCCTAACCTGGCGTGAAGCCGGGGAAAAAGAGCGGCTTTGGGTGTGTAATCCGGCTCACCCGATTGCCCAAGGGATCGATCGTTATTTCGAGATTGAAAACACGGAGATGTACGGCGAGCCGTTTGGCATCCCGACTCCGGACGAGATCGTTTTTATTTCCTGGTTTGAAGGGGGTGAAGTTTTTCGTTCCGGTTGCACCTGGAAACGAGGCAACGGCAAAATCTTCTACTTCAGGCCGGGCCATGAAGTTTACCCGATCTATTATCACCCGATGGTACAGCTGGTATTGCGCAATGCGGTGCGCTGGGCGCAACCCGATCCACAAAAATGGATCGATAGTTGCCCGCAAATACCGGCCGATAAGGCACCGGAACCGCTGACCGTCAAAGGCCCGCATATCCATAAGGAGGGCGAGACCGGATTTCGATGAGTCAAACCGATCAGACGCCAGACACCACCGTCCCGACGCGTGCGGAAATGGCAGAGTCCGATACCTGGGATTTACGCCAACTTTTCGCTGACGTCGGCAAATGGCAGGAAGATTTTCGTTGGGTCGAGCAAACCGGAACGCGAATCACCGAGTGGAAGGGTCGTATCGGTGAATCAGCCGCCACCCTGGCGGAAATATTGGAATTCGAAAAGCAGGTCGACCTCAAGATTGAGCGTCTTTACCACTTCGCGTCGCTCCAACTGGCCGAAGACGGTGCCAATACCGAATACCTTGGCCGATTCGGACAGCTTCAGAATCTGCTGACGAAGTTAGGCGAGCTCAGTGCTTTCGTGGTCCCGGAAATTCAGGCGATTGAGGATCAGAGATTTGACCAATATCTGAGTGATCCGGCGCTGGCCGACTGGCGGA
>DATFCK010000415.1:0-12083 GCA_035253185.1 Chthoniobacterales bacterium
CGTTCGATGCGACAGCGATTTAAGTACTGGTGCGGTGTTTGATTGAATGCACTGCGAAAGACCCGCACTAAATGGAACGGTGACATACAAGCAGCGGTTGCCACTTCAGATAGCGAGACCGGCACGCTCACGCGCGAATGCAAATAATCCCGGGCGAGATTGATTCGCCGCCACAATTCCTCTCGCGTGGCGGCGCGCAGTGCCGGAATTTCCGCTAACTGCTTTTTGAGGGGCTGCTGACTCGTTAGCATGGAAGCGAGCAGATCACGCAGCTTTTCCTCCAGCCAGCTGTCCTGAATTACCCTTTGGCTCTTCAGTGCCGAGCGCAGGCTCTGCGCCTTGGGCGAAACGGCGTGGTCGTGCCGGGTATACCGTGGAAAAAATGTGACCGTACCGATATCGTTAGGCGGATTGTCAAACAGCAGTTCAGTCGATTTATCAAGCACCCGCTGCACATCCTCGGCCCATCCGCTGGGAAACCAGATGATGAAGCTCTCAACCCGAGTTGGCGACGCAATCTCGATGGTGTAGGGCTGACCTTTGTTCAGGATCAGATACCCAAAGTCATCAACCGTCGCTTCGGTCCGGCCGAAAGTGTATCGCGCCCGTCCATTGAACATGCATTTGAGCGAAAGCGGCATGCCGGGCGCATCCGCGTAATACGAATAGCCTCCGCCGCTTAAAAACACGGATCGCTGTAACCGGCTCGACGGATCGACCGCCACGACTTGAGTTTAACACCACCGGGAATGTGCGTCAGCCGCCATTATAAGACTCCGAAAGACAGCCGGGCCCATCCGCCAGGACATGGCCGCTCGATAAGCTGCGACAGCGACACGTTCGATGTCGCAAGTTCACTTTTTCGCGAGTACCGAAAATATCAGCTGGAACACGCCCCAAACCGCCATCAGCAGCGCCATCATCACCACGAAACTGATCAGCATCATTGCCAACACTCCGCCGAAGAAGATTGTCAAAAGGACGAGTCCGGCCGGATAGACTAACAACATCCGAACCGCGCGACTGTATGGCAAACCGGGGCCGCGATAGGGGGTGGGGTCGACTAACGCTCCAAGAACGCGCAGCCCTTCCAGCCGAGTAGACAATAAGGGATGCATCGGCATTAAGACCGGAATTTTTTGCCTCCGCATCAGTACCGCCTTGTCGGGCCGGGTCCACACCGCAAACAGGTATCCGACCTCTTCGACGCCGTCCGGCTCGACATTCATATCGGCCAGCCGAACAACCGCGCGTGCCAGCGCATCAGGATGCCGGGTAAGTTGCACCGCGGTGGCGTCGGCTAAAAGTCGTCGGGCCCGCCACAGCTTGGTAACGATTCCACCCAGGAATGTGGTCGTCAGTAATTGGACCCAAATCTTGCCGGCGAATGATCCAATTCCAAAGGTCAGGAGCAGCGGGATCTGGCGGATCATGCTTACCGGCGTTGACTCTGTCGCCATCATGGCATCGAAATCGTCGTCGCCCATCTCCGTGCCTTGAGTGAGCAATTTTGCGACGGCGTCGGTCTCGTCAGGAGTCGCCTTTCCGCGGCGCGCGCGGATCGTGACCCCGACGATATGCCGCAGCATTTTTCTCGACTTCGGTCCTAACGGCATACTTAACGCAAGAGTGATCAGTCCCCACGCCTGAAACAGCGACACTATGATCCTGATGATCTTTAGATCGCCGTTTGCGACCGATGCAATGGTGTGGGCGACGATGGCCTGAGTTTCGTCGCGGTCGAGCTTATCGATCAGGCCGCGAGTCACGATTACGGTCGCACGATCGATCGTTAGCCCAACGGCCGCCGAATTTGCCGCCGGAATATCGACCACCATAAGCCGAGGTGGGGGCACATTCGCGGCAATGGCAATCTCTTCGACAATATTGCGGAGTTGATATTCTTCGAAATCGTTTGGATTCGGATCGCGCGCCTGCAGCCGGCCCAAAACGGAATTGATCTCGACCTCCGAGAAACGACGGGCGATCCAACGCCAGCCGAAAAACATTGCCGACGCGCCAGGCATCACCAGAATCGCGAGCAGAACCGCGATCGCGGTCTCGGTCAGATTACCGTCCGCGTTCGTAATGAACGGCCCCAGCCGCTCGATCAGCATCCGGACTTCCGGCGGCATCTGATCGACCTGTCTGGTCAAAATAGCAAAAACGATGACCAGACTGAACGAGATCGCCTTTAATGCCGTCCAAATGACCGGGCCTAACGGAAGAAAGAAATTGATGATGTGAGCCGCCAGTAATGCAACCGCAAAAGCCACCGGGGTGACCAGCAAACACAGCGGTAATCCGGTTATGACCGCACCGAAAAATGCCAGAACCGAAAACCGCCAGCTCTGGCGCCGATTCCGCTTTTGCTCATCCAGAAAATGAACACGGTCGATCGGGCCGGGAATCGTTGGATAGGCAGGCCGCTGTTCAGGATCGGATGGCATCACTACTCGCGAGGATAACGCGGTATCGGACGTGCCTACTGACCCGGCAGTTTGAACGGCACCGCCGGTCCGATCTTGCTGAGGCACGAGGTATCGAGATCCTTGATTGTGCCGGTATCGAAAAATTGATGCCGGATGGACCGGACACAGTCATTCTCCGGAGTATGCCCGGCGCCGGGCACGACCAGATGAATCCCGTTAGGCAAGGTGGATTTCACTTCTTCATCCAAATTGGGCGACACCACCGGGTCGGTGCCTCCCGAAACCACCAGCGCCGGGGTTTCCACCCGAAATGGCTCGAAGTAATCGGCCGGCAATTCCGTTTTTGGCCACTCTTTACACGCTGCCATCTGGTCCCTCACCCGCCACGATCCAAGGAAACTTCCCCGGGTGGCCGGTTCAATCTCGTCCGGGCGGATCCGACTAACGAATTCGGTACAAGTGATGCAGTAATGCAATCCCATTCTGCCTCCGGAATAAATGCCGCGATTCGCGCGCAGGCCGGCTTCAGCGAACGGACCGAAATCCCCTGCTGCCGCCCGTTCAATGAGAAAAGGAACATCCCGGGGAGTGCGATACATCATTACCCGGATGGCATCGCCGAATGCTCGCTCCGTCAGATGAATCCTGGTGCGAGCGCCACTAACCGGATGGCTAACGAAAGTCTCGACCGGTTTTTCTCGCACTTTCTCCAGCACGGCCGAAAAATCTTCTCGTAATCGCGGATAGGCGGCATGACAGGGCGCATCGTTCTCACAGTCCTTGAACAACTGATCCAGGCCGCTTTGCGCCCCCTGAGCATGATACAGCGGCACTCGATTCGAGAGCGGCACCATGCTGGTCAGATAGGCAGTGCGAACGTGTTCCCCATGGCGTCGCATATAAATCAGGGCGGCATAGGTGCCGAATGAACCGGCGTTAATATTTATTTTGTCGTAACCCATCGCCTGACGAACTTCGTCGATATCGTCAGCGAAGTTAGGGGTGCTGTATTGGGTCAGATCGAATTTTTTCGACAGTTCATCGCGACAAGCGCGCGCCGCCGCGGCGTCGAACGGGCCGTTCAAGTAGCCTTCCAGATTATCGTCGGAATGAGGCGAGGGACAGTCCAGGCGATGTCCATCCCCAGTCCCCCGCTGATCCACCATGACCAGGTCGTATTCATCGCTGTCGCCCCAGGTGATTGTTAAATCGACTAATTCGGTGGCGGTTTCGCCCGGTCCGCCCGCCATATAAAACACCGGCCCTTTCTCGGGATGCGGCTTCTTTGCCGGTACGACGATAATCTTTAGCGGAATTTTTCTACCCGCTTGCGTTTTGCGGTTCTCGTAAACTTCGTAAACGCCGCAGCGCAATTCTTCTTTCACGTTAGGCACACGACAGGGCTTTAACTGCACACGCGAGGAGGGTGGCGAGCCGCCGGTGGAACGGTCTGATTTATCGCATGCCGCCCAAAATGTAACCAGTGAAACCGAGACGAGGGTGAGAGCCGCCAATCTTCGCATAAGGACTATTTCAACGTCCAACGGTCAACGTCCAACGCTCAATGGAGAGATGCGAAGCGACCGCCGAGACAACTTTTTTATTATCTGTCTTGGTCGCGCGGCCGCAGCACTTCGACTTCGCTTCATTCGCTCACTCCCGCTCGGCTCGCTGGCTTCCCTTGCCAGCTTGACCGTCTATCCGGCTTCGCCGTTCGGCACGTATTCGCTTTCGGCGAACATAGTGGGCTCGACTGCGGGTCTACGGGCTCCCAACCCTGATTCCCAAATCACCGGCATTCGCCGACGCGCCGACACGCACAAACGCTGTTACGCCGCTACGCGCCGGGGTGATACTCGGTGTGGCCGCACTTGAGACAAATGCTTTTCATCTGTCCCTGGCGCGGTCCAGCATCGATCCGTTTCTGCTCAGTCATTTTGCCGCCGCAATGGCGGCATTTTTCGCGGTGGGCGAAAAACGAGCGGGCGACCGAAAGCGGTTTCCAATCGGGCATGCCTTCCACCCAGAAATGGTCGCTCGGCAGCAATCTTCCCGCATCCATCATCTGGGTAAAATCGTGCTGGGAAAATGGCCCGATCTCCTGTCCGTTCCGGCTCACGTGCACAATCATCGACCGCCGATGTTAGGAAGCGGGCGCAAACATGACAAGACTTTGTTCGCCCTGGCCGGCAGATTTCGATAGTCTGCCGGTATGAAAAAGCCGGGAATGTTAGGCCATGGAAGCCGGTATGTCCGCTCGGCGGATCTCCCGGACTATCCGATAACCTGATCTGCGAGACCGGCAAAATCTTCGTCAGCCTGCTTCACATCGCTGGGCCAACGAAGGTGAACCGATCATTTTGTTGGGGAACCAGCCGAGGTAATCACCTGGGCGTCGCTCTTTTCCCGCGCTTCGACGAAAATATTGACCAGCGACCAAGATTCGGCGTTCTATTTCCCTCATGAATACGAAGAGGTTTATTTTCTTGTTGGCGATTTTCGCCATTACCGCCGTCTGCAGGGCGGCAGACACCAAAAATGTTGAACAAGCAATTCGCGATCTCGACGATCAATGGTCTAAGGCGTCGGAAGCCAAAGACCTCGACAAATTGATTTCATTTTATTCCGACGACGCGATTGTATTGCCGCCGAACGCAGCTGCGGTAACGACTAAAGACGGAATCCGCAATGTCTGGAAAGAGATACTGAATACTCCCGGCGCCACTCTGACCTGGAAAACCACACGTGTCGAAGTGTCGAAGTCAGGGGACATGGCCTACGCGTCCGGCACCTACGATTTCGTCATGAAAGACGCCGGGGGAAAATCGACAACTGAGCGCGGCAAGTATCTGGAGGTTTGGGAGAAGGAGGCCGATGGCAAATGGAAGTGCGGCGCTGATATGTGGAGTTCCGACGCGGCGGCGACTCCCTCAGCCGACAAGAAATAACCGCAGGCCCCCCGGCTGATCTGTCACCTTTGAGCACACTTTTAAAAGTGTGCTCAAATGGTTTTAGCTATCGTGATGGCTCAGGTAACGGCGCGAATCTCCATTGTGCCTGCCGCGCACTACTGTTTTTTCATGCGTTTAGTCCGCAACGCGTTGTAGGTCGACGATGCGTGCAAGATCTGCGGATCGCCTTGAAACCATGCGTTGTCGATCGTCATCCGCTTGAACTGCCATTTCGGTCCTCCATGAGTACTGACCAGCTCGCAATTGTAGCGATTCATCAGCAGAGCGAACTCATTACCGCGGCTTGGGATACCGGGCGGAATAAAGTGCTGCGCCATGACATAGGCGGACAGGGTGGCGGCGTCGCCAGAAACTTCGATCTGGATATTGCTGGCGGTGTGACTGGTACAAAGCGGACCGATCAGAGCCAGCACTCTCTGCACAATTTCGTTGCGGCCGCTGACTAACGGGAAGTCTAATCCGAGCTTTTTCCCAGCCGGCCGGAAATCGAAAACGCAGTCATCAGTCAGAACGGAGCCGAATGAATCAGCGTGGTCGTGATCGAGTCCAAAGGCATAGCGATGCAGGGCATCGGCGATTTCATACCGATCGTTGGCGAGCTGAGCGAGATCGTTCATTTGCCAGAAAGTTGATATTTGAGAGAACGACCTGCAAGCGAGTCTTTAGTTGAGACTGAGAGATTACGCCGTTTTTACTATGACCGCGCGATTCCGTCGCGGTCGTTCGAGCCTTTCACCTACGGAAACGTTCAAAGTATTACCATGTCATCCCGACCGAAGTGGAGGGATCCTTTCCGGCAGCTGCCGGACAGAACAATCACACAGGTAGGCGAGTTCCCTGGAGTCCGTTAGGAACGACAACGCGGCTTTCCTTTTAATTTAGATCGGCAACCACGACATGGAACTCAGTCAGATGCGCGTCAGGTAGCGGCGATTGACGTCAATCATCATGGTCGCAGGGCCGATTGGTTTCCATGAGTTAGACCGGCGAAAGCTCGAAGCCATGGCGGTTCGATGAACCGCCGCTACCAGCGCGGTTGGGAACGTGCGGCCCGGAGGTATCGAATAGCTGACCGGGATCGGCGATTGTCCGTCAATTTCCGATCAAACTGATCTTATCCGCGATATTATCGCCGTTGACCTTGTGGTAATGAACGCGAACCCGTCGATTGGTTGTTAGGCCGGCGGCTTCAATCGGTTTACCGTCGGTGTCGGCGTAGCTCACGTTGCGCGCCAACTTGAACTGAATCGGCTCGTTCGGCGGCAAGGTTTCCAATACCAGAGTGTTGCCGGCGGAATAATCTTTGATCGTGCCGGTAATCTCCGCATCGGCTTTCAGCTCCAGATTCGACGTAGTCAGAAGCTGAGCCTGGAGGAAACACGCGCTCAACAGGAGCAAACCGAAAGAACAGAGGAGACGGAGCGATGATTTTGTACTCATAATATAAAGGGATGATCGGGTGGTAGCGGGCGATTGACCCCAATCGCCATGGGCCGTTCGGTGAACTGCCGCTACCTGTCAGACCCTTCGCGGCAGCATAGACCGGGCCGCGGGCTCACCAACCGGCCTGAGCCCATTATGCTCGCCCGGGACGAATACGTGTCGAGCGGGCGAGGCCGGACCAACGGTCAAGCGGGTAAGGGTAGCCAGCGAGCCGGCCGGGAGTGCCCGAGTCAATCGAAGCCGAAGTCCCGCGACTGCGGGGCGGACAGAATTTCGACCGACTCTACTGCAATTCAAAAAATGTTGGATTCAAATGCGCCAGCGGCTGCCGAAGCTTGGCCAATTCACCGCCCGGACCGTGAACTTCGAGCCGGCTGAGATCGGCGATCTTGAGTGTCTCGGCCAGCAACGCCCCGACATTGTCCAGATGCGCCAACAACCCTTCAGCGTCTTGGTAGGCTTCGCGACAGAACAGTTCATCGCCGTTCATGGTGAATTCATAGAACAGATTCGCCTTCTCGGTCGCGGTCTTTTCGATGAATTGCGGTAACGACTTTTTAATCTGCTCGATCTTCCCCGGATGGATTTTGAAATAGGGATGAAGACTGACGAATTTCGACTTCATGCCGCGAGTGTAATTCAGGCGGAATAACAATGTCGACCGTCGAATCGAATCCAGCTGCTGTAGCCGTACTCCCGCGCCTCCAGTTGCTGTAGCCACGGCGCTGTGCCGCCGTGCTAACCGCGCCTCGACGTAGCGAGGCGGCTACAAGGCTGCGCTGCTGGGTCGAACCCAGCGATTTCTGCTGCGAACTCATCTTCGTGAGCTCGAGTCGATTACAAGTATACGACTCTGGAATTCGGCGTTCGATGTCCGGCGTTCCGCGTTTGCCGCCCTGCCCGATTCTGGTATACCCTCACGATCAGGTGAAAGCTGAAGCCGAAGTTCTGCCCGCGACTCCGAGCACGATTCCCGATCCGAACGCTCCGATCCCGAAACAGATCCGATATATCATCGGCAACGAAGGATGTGAACGCTTCAGCTTCTATGGGATGCGGAACATTCTCACCGTATTCCTCATTTCATCGCTGCTGCTTTATTTGCCGGAAAGTGAACGCGCTCGTGGCGCCAAGGACATTTTTCACACGTTCGTCATTGGCGTTTACTTTTTCCCATTGTTAGGCGGCTGGCTGGCCGACCGGTTTTTTGGCAAATACAACACCATTTTGTGGCTAAGCCTGGTCTACTGCGTCGGCCAGGGGTTGCTGGCATTTTTTGTCCACAACCGAACCGGTTTTTACGCCGGGCTGGCGCTGATCGCGCTCGGATCCGGGGGAATCAAACCGTGTGTCGCGGCATTTGTGGGTGACCAATTCGATCAGACTAACAAGCATCGGGCCAAGGTAGTGTTCGACGCTTTTTACTGGATCATCAATTTCGGCTCGTTTTTTGCCTCCTTGTTGATGCCGATTTTCCTGCGGGAACTGGGCCCGGCGGTGGCCTTCGGGATTCCGGGAGCGCTGATGTTCATTTCCACTGTGGTCCTCTGGTTAGGCCGGAAACAATACGTGATGGTGCCGCCATCGAAGCCGAATCCGAATTCATTCCTTCGAGTTTCCCACAGCGCGATTATGTCCGGGCCTCGCGGCCAGGTATTCGGTGCGATCGCGGTTATGTCCGTGATTATTTCTTTCGCTTATATCCAGACGTTAGGGTTCGTTATTGCCGCCTGCCTGGCGCTGGTCGGATTGATCCTGTTCGGAGGAGTCGGCGTCTGGCTTCAGCTCGATTCTGTCCGCGCCAAACATCCGGCGGAAGCAATCGAAGGCGTCCGCGCGGTGTTGCGGGTGCTGGTTCTGTTCGCACTGGTTACGCCATTCTGGTCGTTGTTCGACCAAAAAGCTTCGACCTGGGTGCTGCAGGGCAACGCGATGATGCCAGCGCAGTTTTTCGACCGGGAAAGCTTGCGCGGGTTCAGCCCTTTCCTGGACGCCGTTTTTGGCACTTTTGGCAGAATTGAGCCGTCGCAGATGCAGGCGTTAAATCCTGCTTTGGTCATGCTGCTGATCCCGTTCAACAATCTTGTCCTTTATCCGTTCCTCCGCCGGTTAGGTTACAATCTTACTCCGCTGCGGCGGATGACTGCGGGAATCGCATTCGCCGGAATTTCCTGGATCGTCGTTGGCGGAATGCAGTTGATCCTCGACCGCCAGAACAGCTTTTCAATTATGTGGCAGATCCTTCCCTACATCCTACTGACCTTCGGCGAAGTATTGGTCGCCACCACCGGGCTCGAGTTCGCCTACAGCCAGGCGCCGCTCTCCATGAAAGGCGCGATCATGTCGTTTTGGAATCTGTCGGTAACAATCGGCAACCTTTGGGTGCTGGTTGCGAACGCCGGCGTCCAAAACCCCGCGGTCACCGATCTCATCAAATCCACCGGGTTCGGGGTAACGGCATTCCAAATGTTCTTTTTTGCCGTGTTCGCCTTCGTGGCCGCGCTGGCATTTGGATTGGTCGCTCGGACATATCCGACCGTCGATCACTATCGAAAACAGCCCGGGTAAATAGCTAGAAAAACCCGCTCGTTCATCTGATTCGGTTAACCGCTTGGTCTGAATTCGGCGTTCGGCGTTCGGTGTCTGCTTGCAAGATTTACTCGCTCCCGGTTTGCCAGTGCGGGCTATCCACCGGTTTCGATTCCGGCGACCCGCGTTGCCGCAGGAAAATCGTCAGCACAACCATGGAACCGATAGCTAGAAACTCGCTTTGCCAGTTCTGAAACGATTCAAACCAGAACCGGCTCGTTGCCATGTAGCCGAACAGACTAACGGGCGGCTGACCATGCAAGATTTGCTCCTCGTTGTAAACACTCTTACCACCGGCCGCGTGCAGAAACAGTGAGATCAGGAACAACAGCGTGAATGCCAGCGCCAACGAGTGTTCGTAAATGGCGAGGACCCATCCACCGCGCCGTACCGGCCACGGCGCTTGTTTCTTATTTTTGAAACGGCGCGGATCGCGGTCGACCGGCTCGCTTCCGCTGAGGCTTTTCGATTCGGCCGATCCTTTCTGATAAAGGACCGCGGTTAGGATGACATAAACACCCATTTGCAGAAATTCCGATTCCCAGTTTTCCATGGTCGCTTCCAGAAAATGCCCGCTTCCCAAGTATTGTGACAGACTAACGACCGGCTGTCGGTGTTCTTCACGATCGCTATTATAATCCTTCCAGCCAAAAATGACCTGGCCGAGAATGAACGCTGCGAAGAACAACCCAAACAGCACCAGGGACAAGCCGTTTTCACGAAGCAGACGTTTCATACAGAAGTATTTCGCCTGCCATGCCGATATCAGTCGCCTGCCGGGATGCGAAATCGACCCCAACCTCATGGCGCTTGGCTGAAGCGCCGCTGCCACCTCAGTCGCCTTCTCTATCGGGCGGCCGGCGTCCGAGGTTCGCGTTTGGCGCCCCTTCCCTTCCCCTTCCCGCCGGCCCGAGCGTGTGCTACACGACTAACCGCCGGTCACCTTCACGCTGAGCACCGCGCGAATTTGACAGCGCTCGCCTCCCGAGATGATAAACACCACATGAGCGGTTTTATTAACGAAGCGATCGAGCAATTTGCGCATGATCACACAACCCCCGAAAGCGAGCTGTTCGATCGGCTCCGCGATGAAACCCGTCGAACAATGGCTTCGCCCCAGATGCAGATCGACCGGATTGAGGGTCAATTTCTCAAACTGTTGGTTCGCCTAACCGGGGCACGACGAATCCTGGAGCTGGGGACCTTTACCGGGTACAGCGCCCTGGCCATGGCGGAGGGATTGCCGGACGACGGCCGGCTTATCACTTGCGAGGTCGATCCAAAAGCGGAAGCAATCGCCAGAAGATATTTTTCGGAAAGCCCGCACGGCCGGAAAATCGATCTCCGAATGGGACCGGCATTGGAAACCATCAAAACGCTGTCCGGACCTTTTGACCTGGCTTTCATCGATGCCGACAAGCCCAATTACTCGAACTACTACCAAGCGTGTATTTCGCTCGTTAAACCGGGCGGATTGGTGATCGTGGATAATGTGCTATGGGAAGGCAAGGTAACGAATCCTCAGGATGATAATACCTGGGCGATTGCCGCGTGCGATCGCCTGATCCAATCCGATCCGCGTGTCGACAACGTCTGCCTAACGGTACGTGATGGTATTATACTGGCCTGGAAACGGCCATAATCTTAGACGCCCAATCTTGCTCTTACTCCTAGTGTTCTGATCCGCAGAATACGAATATGAGCTTTTTCGTCTTCGCTGCCGCGACGTCAGGTAACCGGCCACTAGTGGTTGTGCACTGCTTTAGTCCCGGCCACCGCGCGCGATAACGCGTTCTCATCGGTTAGATCGAGGCGCAGCGGCGTGATCGATACGTAATTATGCTCTATCGCCCAACGGTCCGTCCCTTCGTCCGCTCCGGTTAACGGCGTAACCGTAAACCAGTAAATCGGTCGCCCCATTGGATCTTTGGCCGGAACCACTTTGCCGTCATATTGCCGCACCGACTGGCGGGTCCATCGAATGCCTTTTGGTTTCTTGGGAAAATTGACGTTGATGAGCGGCATATTCTTTTCCTGCACTAGTAACTCCAGCACCTTGCCGACATAAGGTTCGATCGCGGCGAAATCCGGTTCCTTGGTTTCGTCGACCGTGATGCTGAGCGCGATTCCGCGCAGTCCGAGAAGCACCGCCTGTTTCGCCGCGGCCAGAGTTCCGGAATGCCAGGTGGCGCTCCCCACATTCAAACCAAGATTAATTCCGGATAGAACCAGATCAGCCTGTCCCCAATTGTGTGCGCCCAGCGCCACGCAATCGGCCGGCGTTCCGTTAACCCGGTAAGCCTCGAAACCTTGCAATGGGATCCGCTTGTAACGCAACGGTCGTGAAGCGGTGATGGCGTGGCCCATCGACGATTGCTCGACGTCAGGCGCGACGATGCGGACGGTGCCAAATCGCGAGGCCGCTTTGGCCAGAGCCACAATGCCCGGGCTGTAAATGCCGTCATCGTTCGCAATCAGAATTTTCATCTTCATAGCACCATCCAATGAATCGCAAACCAATGCCGAGATGGGTGTTTACGTGCTCCTCGAATTAAATAAACGCTCAGCGCGCTTGATTAAGGCGAATATTTTGTGAATACACCCGCATGCGAGTCACCCTGCTGCACAACCCGAAGGCCGGGGATCA